>DASXUN010000020.1 GCA_036504815.1 Gemmatimonadaceae bacterium
GCGCGCGCCGACATCTTTGATTACATCGAACGCTTCTACAACCCCATCCGGAGGCACTCGACGCTTGGCAACAAGAGCCCGATCAACTTCGAGCGGGCGGCAGTAGCTTAACTCACTGTCCACGCAACCCGGCGCAGCTCAATCTCGTCGGACATGCAATTGAACTGTCCCTGAAGGCGCTCCTCCTGAAGAAGGGAGCAACCCTCCGAGGCATTCGCAAGTATGGGCATGCGTTGGAGAAGCTGTACGCCGCAGCCAGTGCTGTAGGTCTTGATGACCTCGTCGCGCTAACAGTCGAAGAGCGTGCCACGATCGGTCACCTAGACATGCTGTACTCGACGAAGCAGTTGGAGTACATAGTCACCGGCGCCCGAACATACCCAGTACACGGGCCGCTGGAGGCCGCGGCCCTCAAGATCGTAAACGCCATTGCTCCGATTGTAGGATATGCCAACAATCGTCTGCCGCATGCGATCTAACCTGACGTTGCTGCTGACGAACGCCAGTCGTTATACGGCTCTCGCTCCGCGCCTCCTTCCTGAAAGGTCGCTTGACTGGGCCACGGGCCTCCCACTAAATTGACACCGTCCTCATCGATGTTCGCTTGGCGCACTTCCGCGTTAGCGTCCACGGTGTAGGGCAATCATCGGCGGTGCACTCATCGTGAGTCACTTGCCAAGGAGGCTCTATGTCGTCGTTTCGATTTCCCACCAAGCAGTTCCGCTCGCTGCCTTCGCCGACAGGCAACTCCAAGCTCGGCGTCTTCTTTTCCCCCGCGGCCACGCTGCCGCGCGACCTCTGGGACTGGCGCGAGGTGAATCCGCGCGAGGTCAACCGCCGAAGCTCTGTCTACAAGGCCATCGTGCAGACGCTCCGCGACGAACCCGGGCGCTTCCACGAGCGTAACCGCGGTATCACCGTAGTCGCGGATGACCTGTCGTTCGACGACAAGCGGCAGGAGGTGATCCTCCATCTCAACGACCAAAGCCTGCACGGTGTCGTCGACGGCGGACACACGCTGGACGCGATCTTGGAGGCGCAGAAGTCTCCCCCGGAAAATGGCTGGCCTGCGAGCGTGTTCATTAAGGCGATCACCGGCGTGGAACCCGACCAGATTGCAGAGATCGCTGGCGGGCTGAACACGAGCCAGCAAGTCGACCTGAAGAGCCTAGAGAATCTCAAGGATCACTTTGCGGCGCTTCAGCAGGTCTTGGCCGACCATCCGTACGCAGAGCAGATTGCGTACAAGATGAATGAGGTCAAGCCGGTCGATGTTCGTGAGATCCTGTACTACCTTGCAGTGTTCGATTGCTCCGAGTACGACGAGAAACGGCATCCTGTTGCGCTCTTCGGACGGAAGGAAGGCATCGTCCGCCGCTTCGCTGAACAGGCCAAGGACTCGAAGGCCGGCGATTCGTTCAGCGTTCTCATCTCGAAGGCCCCTGAGATCCTGTGGCTTCGGGATACGATCGAGAAGCGCGCACTCAAGTTCAACATCGGACGCTACAAGGTCGGAAAGGGCACGCGCGTGCGGAGCCAAAGCCACCGCGACAATCAGCTCGTTTTCCTCAATGAGCAGGTCAACGGCAAGATCCCGCTCGGGTGGATCATGCCGATGCTCGCCGGATTCCGCGCAAACGTCGATTGGAACAAGCCGAAAGGTACGTTCAGCTGGATCATGCCACTCGATGAACTCGTCGATGCCTGTATTGAGGGCCTCATTCTGGGCATCCAGGACGTGCATGAGCAGGAGAACGCAAGGCCGGAGTACGTTGGGCGTAATTCGCTTTCCTGGCGCATCAGCTACAATGTGGTGTCGCAGGCAATCCTCGAGCGCCAGTTGGCGCAGGCGAAGAAGGGCCGCTGAGAAGCAAGGAGCCGTATAACCAGCAATTGCTGCTGACGGCGCCGTAGGGTGGTAGCCGCTGGCGGGCCGAGCCCGCCAGCGGCATTCTTTTTCACGCGCCGCAGCAGAATTGCAGTCGTTAGGTGGCCACCCTCATGACCGGTAAACGAGTACGTGTGCGCCAAGCTGTGGTTGCCGCAATCACCGTCGGCCTGATCGGCACGTGCGTTGCCGTGAGGCCGGACCGTGCAATTCGAGTTGGATCGGCACTGGTGAGCCAGACGTTGTGCTCTGCAACTTTCGTTTCTGGCTTGTCACCTGATCGTGCCTACGCCACGACGCTTCGCCCGATGGGTCACCTTGACCTCCTGGACCCCGTGCTGCGGTACCGCGTCGACACGGTGACGGGCACCGTGAGCACGAGTGTGGCAGGCCTGTTTCGGAGCCGCGCCGTCCACCGATTTGGCGCTGGATGTGTTCTGCTCCACGGTAATCCCCCGCCGTCACTCCGCATCCAGCCTTTGCCTCCCGACTCAGCCGACTCAGCCGCAGTTGTGGAAACGCCGAATGACCGTGTCAGGGCCGTCCTGGATCGAGCGTTCTCTCGGCCCGAGCTGGCGACCACCGCCGTCGTCGTGCTGCATGGTGACTCGATCATCGCTGAGCGCTACGCGTCTGGGTACGGAACCATGACGCGACTTCAAGGTTGGTCGCTCAAGAAATCAGTCATCAACGCCGTCGTAGGCATTCTGGTCCGCGAAGGGCGCCTGGATGTACACCAACGTGCGCCGGTCCGCGCCTGGAGCCGCTCAGGCGACCCGCGCCGCGCGATCACCGTTGACGACCTGCTGAGAATGACGAGCGGCTTGGCGTTGCGGGAAACGAACTCGGGGTTCGATCCGGTATCGCGGATGCTCTATCTCGAGCGCGACATGGCGGCTTTTGCCGAGCTCGCGCACCTTGAAGCGCCACCGGGTAGTGAATGGCACTACAGCACAGGCAACACTGTCATCCTTGGGCGCATCATTCGTGATGCAGTCGGCGGGAGCGCCGATGACGTCGCCCGCTTCGCGCGCGCAGCATTGTTCGCTCCGGTGGGCATGCGGACGGCCGTGCTTGAGTTCGACGCCACCGGCGTACCGATCGCGATGTACGCGAGCGCGCGAGACTGGGCGAGGTTTGGTCGGCTGTTTGCGACTGACGGAGTCGTTGGAGTGCAGCGCATCTTGCCAGAGGGGTGGGTCACGTACTCGACCACACCGACTTTGCAGTCCGGCTACGGTGCGGGTTGGTGGCTTGGAGGGCCGTCGTGGCGCCCCGACTGGCGGTTGCCGTCGGATGCCTTCTACGCCGCAGGTCATCTCCATCAAAAGGTACTGGTCATTCCTTCAGCTGGGATCGTCATTGCGCGTTTCGGGACCACCCACGCGCCCGACGATGGCCTCGGTGTTGTGGCTCAGGAAGTGCTCGGCGCGCTGCACCCACACAGCATCGCATCATCAACTCCGAAGGCAGTCGGAGTCAATGGGCCAAGGAACCCGTTCAAGTGAGTCGGCCACCGAACTATGATTTAAGCTGCCGGCCGCACCGCAGCTCATCGCAATCACTGGCTGGCGGCGGTGCGGCCGCAGCTTAAGCCTTATCCGTTAGCCCGCTCACGTCCATCGTCGTCACGCATGCCGCGTTGGTCCCGCGATGCCGCCGTTCTCCACCGCCGCTACCCCGACGAGCGCTGGGTCGGGTCGTGTTCGCGCGCCGACGCCGCGTTCCTGCTGCGCTACGATCACCATGTCGTTTGGGTCGGCGGGCGTCCGGCGCTGCTGCTGACCTACGCGTGGGCGGCCGCGGGGCTCGACGCGCACGCGGAGCCGCTCGCGTTCGAGGTGAGCTTCACGTATCCTCGCGGGCACCGGGCGGCGCCGCGGGAGGTGCAGGCGGTGGTCGACCGGATCCCGTTCGCGCCGGCGGAACCCCGCGATCTCGCCGGCTAACGAATCGCTGACGCTGACGAGCTCGCGCATCCTCCCGACCGCATCCACAACTCCATCCCCGCGCGTTCGCAGCTTCGCTCAAGCGTTAGGCTGCATCAAGGATCCGCATGACGCGTCCAACGTTCACCGTCGCAGGGGGATCCATGGGCGAATCTTCCGTGCCGCTCCCCGGTGGCCTCCCGTTCAGCGCTCGGCGCAACCATGAATCGCCTCCCGTTGTCGAACAACTCGGCTGGCGCTATCACCACATCGGCATTCCCACCACCAAGGTCCAGGCCGACGAGACCCACCTTGAGCCGTTCGGGCTGTTCGTCTCCGGTTTCAGTGCCAGCCCGTACGGCATCGAGTGGATGCGCTTCGAGCAGGACAGCCCGCTACCCGAACTCATCCGCACCGTGCCGCACGTGGCGTTTGAGGTCGAGGATCTCGATACAGCACTCGAAGGCCAGCACGTCATCTACCCCCCCGGCTCTCCATCCGAAGGCGTACGCTCGGCCATGATCGTTCACAACGGCGCTCCGGTGGAGCTCATCTGGTTCCGCAAGCCAATGCCTTCTCCGGGTGAGCCTGAAGTCCCGCTTCGAAGCCCAGCGGACGCGTAACCAAGCGTTGCGCACACAGTACCCACGCGCAGCTCGGAGTGGGTACGCTATTTTCGGTTACCATCGTCCCCCCCCGAAAAGGAGCATCTTCGATGACCAAGGTGACACCCTTCCTGATGTTCAACGATCAGCTCGAGGCGGCGATGGAGTTTTACACCGCCACGTTCCCTGACTCCCAAATCAGGAACGTCGCCCGCACGGGCAAGGACGGTCCAGTCGCGTCCGCCGAGTTCGTCGTCGGTGGTCAGGCCTTCATGGGCTACAACGGGGGTTCGTACTTCTCCTTCTCCGAAGGCTTCTCCCTCTATGTTGACTGCGCCGACCAGGCGGAAGTCGACGAGTATTGGGACAAGCTCGTCAAGGCCGGCGCGACGCCGACGGCGTGCGGCTGGATCAAGGATCCGTTCGGCCTCTCCTGGCAGATTGTCCCGCGGCGATTCATGGAGCTGATTCGCGACAAGGATCCCAAGAGAGTGAAGGCCGTGATGGAGGCCATGATGACGATGGTGAAGCTCGACGTGGCGGCCCTTGAGCGCGCCTACAATGAGGCGTAGCAGGCTGAAACGCCCGCGTCGTGGAGGGTAGCAGATGTCCCCTGAGGAACAGAGCATCCGTCACGTTCATTCAACCTGGATCCGCGCCGTCAATGCTGGCGATCTGGCGCGCTTGCTCACGTTGATGACGGACGATGTGGTGTTTCTCACTCCGGGCCAAGCGCCGGTTGGCCGCGAAGCGTTTCCGGCAGGCTTCTCGACCGCCCACCAGCAGTTCCAGGTGCTTTGTGTCAGCGAACTGGAACGGATCGTGGTTGTCGGCGACGTCGCCTATACCACTTGCCGTGACTCGTTGTCCACGACACCACGCGCCGGAGGAGAAACGACGGTGCTCGCCGGACATCGGATGACCATCTACCGCAAACAGTTGGACGGTCGTTGGCTCCTGGCTGCCGATGCCCATACGCTGACTTCGGAACCTTAGATTTCACACCTCCACTCGCCTCTCACCACGCCATGAACACTCGCACGCTCGCCGCGGTCGCGGTCCTCGTCGCCGCGCAGTCCGCGCACGCGCAGCAGACACCGCTTGACGGCTTCGACGCATACGCCGCCAAGGCCATGGCCGACTGGCGAGTGCCCGGCATGGCCATCGCCATTGTGAAGGACGACCAGGTTGTCTTCTCGAAGGGCTTCGGTGTCCGCGAGCTGGGCAAGCCCGAGCCGGTCACCGAGCACACCCGCTTCGGCATCATGTCCACCACCAAGGCGTTCACCACGATGCTGCTCGCGATGCTCGCGGACAGCGGCGCGCTGTCGCTGGACGATCACGTCAGCAAGCACCTCCCCACCCTCCAGTTTTCCGACCCATACGTCACGCGCGAAGCCACGGTGCGCGATCTCGTGACGCATCGCATTGGCTTCGCGGATCCTGGCTATCTGTGGGCCGAGAGCGGCCTGACGTTCGCGCAATTGTACGACCGCGTGCGCCTCGTGCCGGCGCAGACGAGTTTCCGTTCGCACTACGCATACAACAACGTGAGCTACGCGCTGGCGGGTGAAGTGGCCGCGCGCGCCGGCAAGTCCAGCTGGCAGTCACTCACGAGCGCGCGCATCTTCACGCCGCTCGGCATGAGCGAGAGCTTCGCCGACGCGGCGCTCATGCTGGCCGCCGGCACCAACGACGTGAGTGCGCCGCACGGCATCGTGCGCGACACCGTGCGACGACTGCCGGTGGCGCCGGGCGTGGTGGACAACGTGGCCCCCGCCGGCGCGACGTTCTCCAACGTGGTCGACATGGCCAAGTGGATGCGCTTCCTGCTCGACTCGGGCCGCGTCAACGGCAAGCGGCTCGTCAGTGCGGCGCGCTTCAACGAACTCTGGACGCCGCAGACCGTCATTCCCCAGCCGGACTTCTACCCGACCACCACGCTCACCAAGCCGCACTTCACGGCATACGGGCTCGGCTGGTTCCTTGAGGATTATCGCGGCGAGTTCGTCGTCTTCCACACCGGCAGCATCGAGGGACGGACGGCGATCGTCGGCCTCCTGCCCGAGCGCCGGCTCGGCATAGTGATCTTCACGAACCTCGATCACAGCGAGGTGCGTCACGCGCTCATGTACACGGTGTTCGATCGCTACATCGGCGCGGAGGCCAAGCCGCACGACTGGAGCGCCGAGCTGCGCGCGATGTACAAGACTTTCTCCGACAGCGCCCTCGCTCGGCAGAAGCGAGCGGACGAGAAGCGCGTCCTGGGAACCAGGCCGTCGCTGCCACTCGACAAGTACACGGGCGCCTACGCGGATCCGCTCTACGGCAACGCCACCGTGCGCATGGCGGACGGGAAGCTGACGATCACCGTGGGCACGTCGAGCGGAACGCTGGAGCACTGGCACTACGACATATTCCGCGCGACATGGGACGATTCGTTCAACAGTCCGGCGCTCGTGTCGTTCGTCCTCGACGCCGATGGCGCGGTCGGCGAGGTACGGCTTCCCGGATCGCCGCTCAGGTATCGCCGCACCAAATAGTGATCGCGCACATCGGCTCGAGTGCAAGCTACCGAGCAACTGGCGCTGGACTTCACGGAGACAGCATGACGGTGAAGCGCATGGACAACGTCGGCATCGTGGTGGAAGACCTCGATGCCGCCGTCGCATTCTTCACGGAGCTCGGCCTCACCCTCGAGGGTCGGATGCCCATCGAAGGCGACTGGGCCGGCCGCGTCACCGACGTGCGCGACCAGCGTGTCGAGATCGCAATGATGCGCACCCCCGACGGCCACAGCCGCCTGGAACTGTCGCGTTTCAACGCCCCCGCCATTGCGTCCGACCACCGCTTGGCGCTCGTGAACTCACTGGGATACCTGCGTGTCATGTTCGCCGTCGACGACCTCGACGATACCTTGGCCCGACTCAGCAGGCTCGGCGCGACGGTGGTCGATGAGGTCGTCAACTACGAGGACATCTACCGACTCTGCTACATCCGGGGTCCCGAAGGCATCCTCATCGGCCTTGCCCAACAGCTTGGGACGCAGGCGTCACGAGAAGATCCCGCGAAGAGCAAGCGCTAACTTCTCAACGTTTCATCCCGATCACGTGCGCAACGAACTGGTCGACGGCCATCTCGGTGCCCTGGTAGAAACCCGACGCCTTGTTCGTCTCGAGGTCCGCGGCGTTCCGGTGTAGCGCCGTGAAGACGTAGCGCGTGCCGGTTCCCGCCGCTTCCATCGTCACGATGGCGGTGATCGGGATGTCGTCGAAGACGGCCGGGCGATACCCGGGGAACAGCATCGAGGTCCAGACGAGCCGTTCCATCGGCACCACATCCAGGAAGCAGCCGAGGTTGGGCGCTTCCGGACCGTCGCCCACGGCGATGTCGATGCTGAAGATGCCGCCCGGCCGCACGTCCATCTCGGCGCGCACCACACGCCCCCACGGCTTGGGCATGTACCACTCCTTGAGGTGCTCCGGCTTCGTCAACGCTTCCCACACGAGCCGCGGCGGCGCGTCGATGAACCGTTCGATGGCGAAGTCGAGCGTCGGGTCGAAGGCGAATTGCTTGCGCATCGGGTTACTCCCTCTTCGTGAGATGTTTGACGTATTCGTCGAACCGGTCGAGTCGCGCTTCCCACACCCGACGACGCGCGGCCAGCCAGTCTTCGACGACCTCGAGACGTTCGGGGGCAATCTCATAGGTCCGCACACGCCCGCACTTGCTGGATCGCACCAATCGGCTCCGTTCGAGCACCGACAGGTGCTGCACGAATGACGGGAGCTGCATGTCGAACGGCGCCGCCAGTTCGCTGACCGTGGCGGGGCCCGCCGACAGTCGCTCCAGGACCTTCCGCCGCGTCGGGCTGGACAAGGCGGCAAAGACTGCGTCCGTAGCTGCGGATTGAACCATTTCCGACCCCTTCCCCGTGTCTGGGTTACCTGACCTGCCTGAGGGATACTACAACGGTGCAATACTTTTGTAAATACCTAAGTATTGGCAGACCGGCAAGTCGGCAGTAGTGGTCCGGACCGATCGGTCCGGACGATTTCCCGCCTTGGCGCGGCCAGCTTATCGGCCGTTCACCGTCGCGATGCCGCTCATCGCGATGCCACCCGTCAAAGCGAGGAGTCCCATGAGATCGATCATGCAGCGCGCAGTCATCGCGGTCACCGCCGGTGTCCTGGTCGCGGCCGCGGTCGTTCGTCCCGCCAGCGCCCAGGGCGCATCCGAGGCCAGTCGCTCCATCCAGGCACAGCCCGGCACGTCGCGCCCGCTGGCCGCCGTGCTCACCCGCTCCTGCGGCGACTGTCACTCCCGCACGATGGCGCCGGGGTGGTACACGAAGGCGCCGCTCTTCTCCACCATCATGACACGCGCCGCCCGCAAGGGACGCAAGTCCGTCGACTTCTCGGAGTGGACCGGCTACTCGCCCGACCAGCAGCGTGCCTTCCTGGCCGCGTCGTGCGCCGACGCGACCGCCGGGACGATGCCGATGCCGGCGTACCTCCGCTTCCGCCCCGAGGCGCGGCTGTCGCCCGAGGACATCGCGACCATCTGCTCGGCCTCCCGCTCCAACGCCATCACCACGGCGGCGAGCGCGCCTCAGCCGGCGGGGAGGATCCCGTGAACGCGTCCGGGCAGACCATGACGCTCCAGCAGAAGGTCGACGACTTCCTGGCCCAGGAGCGCATCGCCGTCGCCGGGGTGTCGCGCGACAACTCGCACCACCCCGTCGGCAACCTGATCTACCACCGGCTGAAGGCGAGCGGTCATCTCGTCTTCCCCGTCAGCCCGCACCTGACGACGTTCGCGGGAGAGCGCTGCTATCCCGACGTGGCGTCGATTCCGGGCGGTGTGAGCGCGGTGATGATCATCACGCGCCCGGAGGTCACCGAGCAGGTCGTGCGCGACTGCTACGTGGCCGGCGTCCGCCGCGTGTGGATGCACCAGTCGCTCGCCAAGGGATCGAGTGTGTCCCATGACGCGGTGATGTTCTGCCGCGAGCACGACATCCGCGTCATCGCCGGCGCGTGCCCGATGATGTTCGGCCCAGGAGTGGACCTGGGACACGCCTGCCTTCGCCTCTACCTCAAACTCACCAGAGGGCTGCCCACATGACACGCCGCCAGATTGCCTGGATTCTCCTCCTCATCGTCGACATCGGATACGTCGCGTGGGGCGCGGCTGCTGCGCTCGCGCCCGATCAGCTCCTCGGTCCGGGGGGAAAAGCCATTCTCCCCGCGGGCTACGAAGGCTTCTCCGGCGCCTCCTGGTCGGCGCTTGCCGCGTCCGCCACCGGATACATGACCGTGCTGTATCGCCTGCACGGCACCAACTGCGTGCTCTTCGGCTTCATGGGGAGCGCCGTTACCCTCACCGCGTTCCGCCGCGGCGAACGCTGGGCGTGGTGGACGCTGCTCATTGGCCACACGCTCGCCCTTGGCTCGGCGATGACGTACGACAAGGTGGTGAACGCCATCGGGCCGTTGGAGCTGACGGAATACCTGGGGCTGTTCCTGGTCTGGAGTGCGTTCGCGATCTCCGCGCCGAGTCGCGCGTCCGGGCGTTCGCGGCCTGTCGCGGGGCCAGGCGTGACGCAATTCGCGGGGCGCGCCCGATGAAACTCGAGATCATCTCCCGCTTTCCGGCGGGAGACGAGCGCCCCACGCCGCTCCTCTTTGTTCACGGCATGCTGCACGGCGCCTGGTGCTGGGCGACGCATTTCCTGGACTGGTTCGCCCGCCGTGGCTTCGCATCGTACGCTGTCAACCTGCGCGGCCACGGCGAGAGCGAGGGGCGCGATCGTCTGCGCTGGACGCGCATCGCCGACTTCGTGGACGACGTCGCGAGTGCGGTGGCGCAGCTGCCGCGGCCACCCGTGCTGATCGGCCATTCGATGGGCGGTTTCATCATCCAGAAGTACCTCGAGCGACACGACGCACCCGGCGCCGTGCTGCTCTCGACGCCGCCGCCGTCGGGAATGCTGCGGGCGATGCTCCGCGTCGCCCGCCGTCGTCCGCTGCTCTTCACGCGGATCATGGCGACGCAGCGGGTGTCATCGCTGGTCGCGACGCCCGCGCTGGCACGCGAGGCGTTCTTCTCGCCGGATTTCCCGGAGAGCTCGCTGCGACGGTGCTGGCAGTTGATGCAGGACGAGTCGTTCAGGGCGCTGCTCGACATGGCAGGGCTCGATCGGCCGAACGCGGCTGCCGTGAAATCGCCGCTGCTCGTGCTGGGCGCCGAGCGAGACGCCATGCTCTCGCGCGACGACATCGAGGCCACGGCGCGTGCCTATCACACGGCGTTCGAGATCATTCCGGGCGTGGCGCACAACAGCATGCTCGAGCAACGCTGGGAGTCGGTGGCCGAACGGATCCTGGCGTGGCTCACCGCAGAATCACATCGAGACGAACTCTTAGACGTTCTTGCCAAGGGAGGCATACGATGACACGCTCGCGCTTGATGAACACGATTGCAGTGGCCGTCGCCCTCATCCCGGCGATGGCGAGCGCGCAGCGCCGGCCCAGGCTCCACGTGAATCCCAGGTGGAAGGAGTGCTCCATCCAGCTCGATTCGTCGCTCACGCAAGCGGCCTGGCGCCAGTTCACGGAGGAGGCGGCGCAGGTGCTGTACTTCCGCCCGCTCGCCGACGCGCGGCCTATGGGGCGTGGCAAGTTCGAGTTCGCGTTCATGCAGTGGCAGACGAACGTCGATGACCGCGATGCCGCCTGAAACGACACCTTCGTGCACCCGGATTCCCTGCACTGGCTGTATGAGGGGAGCGGTCTGCAGTTCCCCGGACTCGCGTTCCGCGCCGGCCTGACGTCGTCGAGCGACGTGGGGTTCTACTTCACGAGGAACATTCAGGCCAACTACGGGGCGTACGGGGCGCAGGTGCAGCAGCACCTCGTTCGCTTCGCGGGCGAGTGGGATCTGTCGGCGCGGGCGAGTTTCGTCTCGCTCTTCGGGCCGGAGGACGTCGACCTCAAGGTTTACGGAGGCGATATGGTCGCGAGCTGGAAGGGGTGGACGTACGCGCGGGCCTCGTTGGTGCCCTACGCGGCCGTCGCCACGTACCTCGCGCAGTCGCACCAGAAGTCGACGGTGGTGACGCTGGCCGACGAACGTGCGCTCGGTATGATGACCACGGTCGGCGCGCAGCTGCAATACGCGGCGGTGCGCATCGGGTGGGAGGCGACCTTCGCGCGGGTGCCTTCGGTCTCGATGAAGTTCAGCGTCGGCCGGTAGCGTCAGGCGTCGCCTGACGACAGGCTGGTCGAGGTGAGCGGCGCGCACGGGCCGCTCTGGTGCGGTTCGCCATGCCCAATACCTTTTGCGGCATGGCGAGCCTCACCCTCGACCTCGTCCAGGTCGCCGCGATCATCGGCGCGCTGCAGGGATTGTTGCTCGCCGGCGTCCTGATTGCGCAGCGCAGCAACGTCACGGCTAACCGGTTGCTCGCGGCGTTGATGGCGACCTTCAGCGTCTATTTCGCGTGGGGCCCGTACTACACCGCCGGGCTCTATCGCGTCTATCCGCACTTCATTCTCGTCTCCTACCTGACGCCCTGGGTCTTCGGGCCGCTGGTCTATCTCTACACGCGCGCCGCCAGCGACCGATCGTGGCGCTTTGGCCAACGCGAGTTGCTGCACTTCGCGCTGGTCACTTTGGTCTTCCTCCTGGCCCTGCCCTTCTTCACCAAGAGCGGCGCCGAGAAGATCGCTCTCTGGGATGCCTGGGGCGCGACCGGCGGGCCGGATGATCGCCGCGTGGGGCCGCCGCTGCGCTACATCGATCCCCTCAAGTACGTCTCGGGGATCGCGTACTCGGCGGCGACGGTGCTCTACCTGCTCCGCCACCGGCATGACGTCGAGCACAGCTACTCCAACCTCGCCCGCGTCAATCTCCGCTGGCTCGTCTGGTTGAGCAGCGCGACAGGCGGCATCTGGCTGCTGGCTGCCGGACTGGTCTACCTGCAGGTTCGCGTCAGCCTGCGCGACGCCGACATCACGTTGGCGATGGCGCTGCTCGTGTACGCCATCGGCTACATGGGGCTCCGCCAACCGGAGATCTTCCGGCTCGCCGCCGTCGAGGTCCCGGTCGTCAATACGGCTGAGTCAGGAGAGGCGGCGGCTCCGGACGCGACGGCCAAGCCATCGCCGGAGCGATCCGGTCTCGGAGAAGACGAGGCGCGCCAGCTCGAGACTACATTGCTCGCGGCGATGGAGCGCGACCAGCCCTGGAAGAACTGTGAACTGACGCTCCCCGAGCTGGCGGCGTGCCTCGACACGACGACGCACAAGCTGTCGGAAGTGCTCAACGCGCGGATGGGCCAGACGTTCTACGATTTCGTGAACGGCTATCGCGTGCGCGAGGTGCAGCGGCGCATCAAGGCCGGCGACGCACGCGCCCTGAAGATGCTGGCGCTCGCCATGGACGCGGGCTTCGCCTCGAAGTCCACTTTCAATGATGTGTTCAAGAAGCAGACGAACCAGACGCCGTCGAGCTATCGCCAGGCGGTCGGCGGTTGACGCCGGCAGTCGCGGCGTCATTTGCCGGAGCTGAGAGACCTTGACCAGACCGACCACGGGCTTGGTATACCTGCACGAGATCGTGCTGCCGGGAGAGCCGTCCGGCGGCCGGCATCTTTGCGTCTGCCTGTCGACCGCCGAGTACGCCGAGGAGACCGGCCTCGCGGTGATCGCGAGCCTGCGGAAGATCCGAAGCACCTGGTGGCGGCCGCTGGTGGACCGCGACGACTTCACGCCCGTCGGCGCATTCGAGCCGCTCGACCAGCCGCGGGCGGTGGACACGTCGCAGATGGTGTCGGTGCCCGTCACCTCGCTCACGTCGCTCGCCGGACGCGTCTCGGAGCGCGTGGTGACCGACACCATGGAAGTCCTGCCCGCGCTCTTTCAGTTGCGTGGCCCCTGGGAGGTGCGCGGCGCGGTGCACCGCATCCATGGCTGGCCGGAGGGGACCGACGCCGTCCTCGTGCTGAACGACGACGCGCTCGACAACCCCTCGGTGCGATACTTCCTGGCGGTGCCCTACGAGGAGGGCGACTGGCGCAAGGCGCTGGTGCTCATCAACGCCGAGGATCTCGGCGAAGAGGTGCGTGTACTCAGTGATGCGGAGCAGGTGCTGTTGAGCAAGGACCTGCGAAGCATCTTCCCGCTGCCGGGCTGACGAGACTGGTGCGGTCCCCCCCCTCAAGGAGCACGCAGTGTCCAAGGTCATCGCATTGATGTCCATGTCGCTCGACGGTTACGTCGCCGATGGCCGGGCCACTCCCCCGAGGAGATCCGGGCGATGAAGGACGCCATCGCCGGAACGGAACCGATCGACGATTGAGCGGTACACGCGCCGACGGGACGCGACGCGCCGACCGACGGCATTCTCACTTGACCATTCACTCCACTCATGACCGCTTCCATTCTCGTGCGCGCGATTCAGCAGGGCGACTATGAGGCCTGGCTCCCGCTCTGGCATGGCTACAACGCGTTCTACGGCCGCAGCGGCGCGACGTCACTTCCCGAGGAGATCACCCGGACGACGTGGCACCGCTTCTTCGAGCCGAGCGAACCGGTGCATGCGCTCGTCGCCGAATCGGACGGCAAGGTGGTGGGGTTGGTCCACTACCTGTACCATCGCAGCACGACACGGATCGAGCTCACCTGCTACCTGCAGGACCTGTTTACGGCGGAGAGCGCGCGCGGTCGCGGCGTGGGACGGGCGTTGATCGAGGGAGTGTACCAGGCGGCGCGAGCGGCGGGGATTCGGCGCGTCTACTGGCAAACGCACGAGACGAATGCCGCGGGTCGCCTACTGTACGACAAGGTGGCCCGGCACGCGGGTTTCATTGTGTACGCACAGGACGTCTAGCACTTGCCCGTCGAATAGCGCCATACTGTAGAATGTTGCCCGACCCTCGGCGGAGGATTCCGGTGATGCGTCGCACACTGATGACGGCAGCGCTGCTCGGGGCGATCGGGACCGCGCCGCCACTGCTCGCGCAGGCGGTCACGGCTAATGCCGTCCCGACTGTCGCCGGAAACCTTCGGTTGATGCAGGCCATGCGCGAGCAGCTGAGCGTCGGCTACGCGCCGCAGCGCCAGCCAACGTGGCTCCTCCAGCAACAGGGTCCGGACCGGCCGCTTGTGCGCCAGTTGGTGACCGTACCCGACAATCCGGCGGCGCCGCCGCCGCTCGCCGAGTCGCGCCAGTGTCCGATGCCGGTCGTCTCGGTCGACCCGAAAGGGCTCGCGCCGATGCCAGTCGCGCGCGCCGACACGGCGAAACTGGAACGGATGCTTGTCGCCCGATCATCGTGCGTGAATCCGCTGGCGCGGTGACCCGCTCTGACCGCCCCGTGATCCCACGCCGTTAGCCTTTCCTTCACCGAGTCAACGATGCCCCCGTCATCAATCCGGCACGCACGTGGACTGGGTCCAGGTGTTTGAGAGCGCCGTCGTCGCCGCGAAAGTACGCCAGGTGGTCGAGCCCGCGAACGAGCAGAACCTCGACCGGCTGGAGTCGGTGCTCGCGGGTACCAATGCCTGAACGCGCGCCCGACCGCCTCGCCACGGAGCCGCAATGACCAGAGAGACTTCTCGGGCCAAGGACTCGGAGCGCGCCGCCGGAGCGCGCGCGTCCGATCTCATCGACCAGCGAATTCGCGACCTCGGCGATTGGCGCGGCGAGACGCTCGCTCACATGCGCGCGCTGATTCTGGACGCTGATCCGGAGATGACCGAGGAGTGGAAGTGGATGGGGACCCCGGTCTGGTCGCACCACGGGGGCGTCTGCACGGGCGAGACGTACAAGAGCGTGGTGAAGCTCACCTTCTTCAAGGGCGCGTCGCTCGAGGACCCGTCGCGGCTGTTCAACGCCAGCCTCGAAGGCAACGCGCGGCGGGCGATCGACCTCCACGCCGGCGAGCGCGTCAATGCGCGGGCCTTCAAGGCCCTCGTGAAGGCGGCCGTGGCGCTGAATGGTTCATCGAAGCGGTAGGCGCCGGCGTGGTTTCCGCCGGCACGATATGTGGTATGTTGAAATCTGGTATTCGAGCAGGCCCCCCGTACCCGGAGTGTATCCAATGCCCCAGTACCTGATCGAACGCAACATTCCTGGCGCCGGCAAGCTGACCCCCGCCGAGTTGAAGGGGATCTCGCAGAAGTCGTGCGGCGTCCTGAATGCGATGGGTCCGCAAATCCAGTGGGTGCACAGCTACGTGACCGGCGACCAGATCTACTGCATCTACCGCGCGCCCAACGAAGCGATGGTGCGCGAGCACGCCCAGCGCGGTGGCTTCCCGGCGGATCGTGTGTCGGAGATCAAGACGGTCATCGATGCGACCACGGCCGAATAGCGGAGGCGCCAATGCTCACTTCTCCATTGCCGCTCGCATTGGTCCTGGCGGCACTGGCCTACCTGGGGGCGACGGGCAACCTGTTCTCCGCCGCGCCTGCCGCCATCGCGGCGCAGGTGGCGGCCGCCGCCCTCAGTCTCTGGGCACGACGATCATTTCAGCAGGGCACGTTCCGCGTGTGCGCCGCTCCCGGCGGCGCGGTGATTCGCCGCGGACCGTATCGATTCATGCGGCACCCGATGTACACGGCGATGCTGCTCTTCTCCTGGACCGCCGTGCTGAGTCACTGGTCGGGCACTTCGGCGAGCGTCGGCGTCGCCATCACCGCCGTGATCATCGCCAGGATCGTCGCCGAGGAGCGGCTGCTGCGCGCGCAACTCCCCGGGTATGTCGAGTACGCGCGCGAAGTGAAAGCCGTCGTACCTTACCTGATCTAGGAGCGGAGGATCCGATAGCGCGCTATCGGAACCCGAAAACCACCGGGAAGACCGCCACCACGATCCACGCCCACGCGGCGTAGACGGGGAGGTACGCGGTTTGCCACCGCTCGAGCGGCGCAAAGCCCGCGCGTCGAGTGAGGAACTTGCCGTAGAGCACGGCCGACCAGCCAAGGTTCACCACGAGAATGATGTTCTCGCCGAGCGCCGCCACCTTGTTGGGGCTGAAGCCGAACGCGGAGATGCGCGCCACGATGGCCGACAGGGCCATCGCATCCACCAGCAGGGCGCAGATGACCAGCGCGAACTGCAGGACGTCGAAGAAGCCGGCCGGCTTCTGCGGATCGCGCGCCGAGATGGCGTACAGGAGCATCCCGACCACGAGCACCAGCAGCAGGTCGAAGCCGATGAGCGTCTCGCGCTTCATGTCCACGCCGCTCCCGGTCACCAGCGTGGTGCCGAGGAAGACGAGGAGCAGGCCCGTGAAGAGCGGCGTGAAGATGTACGTCAGCACCGGCGCCATGTTCTCGATGACGCTCTGCTTGGCCTCCACCAGCATGCCGGCAATCACCACCGCCCCCGCCGCGCCGCACGGGAGAATCCAGTTCTGCATGAAGTGCTCTGGATTGAGCCCGATGGCCTGGAAGATGAACATCGTCGTCCCCATCAGCACGCCGCCGCCGAGCGCGATGAGCACGAAGTAGATGAACCACTCGCCGGTGAAGCGGACGTAGTTCATGCGCTGGTCGTGGCTGCGCCACGCGCCGCCGGCATACGCGACGCCGGCCGTGAGCCAGAGCGCCATCGGCAGGTGCAGCGCCGCCAGCCGTTCGGTGTCGCCGAGCGGCGTGAACGGGAGGAGGTTCATCAGCAGCGCGCCCACCGCGAAGAAGGCGGCGAGCCCGACGCGCGTCTTGGTGTCGACGCCGCGCTTCCACACGAAGAAGGCGGTGAGGAACGGGAGCACGAACAGGCTGAGGTTGCGCAGGTAGAACGACTCCGCGGCCTTGTCGTGCATGGACAGGCCGAAGAACGCCGGGAGCTTCACCGCCACCGCGGCCCCCACGGCGCACCCGATGGCCACGCCGACCTCGCGCCGCCAGTCCGTGCCGCCGGTGGCGGCGTCCGCCACGACGAGCCGTTTCCAGAGACGCTCCGAGTGCTCGCGCGCGAACTCGCGGGCGATGCCGTCAAGGCGGCCGAGCCGGTTCACGCCGATCAGGAAGGCCTCCTCCTCGGACAGCCCCGAGGCCTGGAGATCGGCCACCTGGCTGCGCAGGTGGTCCTCGAGCTCGTTCACGTCCGCGGCGTCAATGGCCCGCCCGCGACTCACGTACGACCGCCATTCCTTGATCAGTTCTTCCAGCACGGGGATGCCTCCTGCGCAGCGCCGCTCGCCGTCTCGCGGCGCGCGCTACTTCGAGTTGAACGGGGTCGCACGCAGTGCCTTGTTGACGATCTGCCACTGCCGCTTCTGCTGCTCCAGTTCCTCGGCGCCCGCCTTGGTCAACTGGTAGTACTTCCGTCGCCGACCCGTCTCCGATTCGCCCCAGCTCGACTTCACGAGCGCGTCGCGCTCGAGGCGATGCAGGACGGGGTACAGCATGCCGTCGGTCCATTGCATCTCGCCGCCCGACAACTCACCGACGCGCCGGATGATGGCGTACCCGTAGCTCTCCCCCTCGGCGAGGATGGAGAGCACCAGCGGTGTAGCCGACGCGGCGACGAGATCCTTGCCGATAGCCATCAGCGACGGAGACGGCGGAGTGAGGGTGGAAACGACAGATACATAGATCCATTATACATTGCAGTTCTATGTATTGCAAGCCTCCTTGTTGAAGCGACTTTCTGTCGGACGCGACTTCTTCGCCGCCGCACCAGGAGCGACCGCAATGACATCGGCACTCACCGACCTCGAATCGCTGGCCGAACGGATTCGCCTCCCGACGGGCGGGATTGCCTTCATCCTCTGGCGCGACAAGGCACCGCAACTGCTCGTGCGGGCGCGCGGCGGTTTCTCGATGGACCACATTCCCCTGCAGAAGGCATTCGACGCAGGGCTAGTGGAGTGCACCATCACCCGCATCACCGCCAACACGATGGCCGTGGCGCGCGCGCCGCTCCCCAATCAGGACATCCTGCTCGAAGGGAACACGCTGCGTGGCGTCGACGCGGAGAAGGTGGTCGCCGGCAGCGAGTGTCTCCTGATGGAGGTGAAGGCGACGGCAGATGGCGAGTCGAAGGTCGTCGGCCGCCGGCTGTTGGGCGACGCGCATTCGATGACACAACGGCTCGCCGAGCGGAAGCGAGACGCGCCGGAGTGGGAAATGCATCTGCTGCAGGGGCCACGTCCGCAATACCTGACGCGGTGCGTGGTCTCGATGCCGGTCATCAAGTAGGCGCGCAGTCAGCCCGTGCGCGCATCGACGCCAAGCAGTTCGCGCTTCTCGGTGTCGGTGAGCCTGACGTCGGCCAGGTCATCACCCGCGGCCAGCGCCTTGCGCTCAGATTGCCGGGCGATGACGAGCGAGGCCGAGGCGAATGCTGCGCCCGCCAGCATGAACGGCGCGAGGAAGGCCGGCAAGGAGGCTCGCCACGCCGATGCCGATCCCGGTGATCGCCCAGCCGACCGCCCAGGTGATCCCCATCCCGATGGCGCCGCGCAGGCGGCGCGTTGTGCAGATCTTCTCATTATAAGTTCAGCAGGGCGACCGCCGGCGCGCAGGACATTCGAGCACCCAGACCCGTATGCGGAGGAGAGGATGGGCAAGCGACTGCAAACCTATGAAGCCGAGGGCATCACCGTCACGTTCGATCCCGCGGTCTGCGTGCACTCGGGGGTCTGCTTGCGCGGGTTGCCGCTCGTCTTCGACGTGCGCCGCAAACGCTGGATTCACGCCGAGGCCGCCTCTCCGGAGGAGATCGCCGCCCAGGTGGACCGCTGCCCGTCGGGCGCGCTGCAGTATCAACGGACATCGACCGGTCGCCACGAATGACCTCCTGCCGGACCGCGGTCGCACCGAGGTTGCCGGTCAGTCACGGCGCGCTCATCATCTGGCTGCTGGCAAAGGGGTTCGCGGAGCCGCGCACCCAACAGTAGAATTGAAACAGAGGCCCCCCGATCCGACTATCGACCCGCGCGCACGCGCAGGGAGGTTCGATGACCGATCGCGGCACCAAGGGGCCTGACGATCCAAAACGCGTCAGCCGACGCGGATTCCTCACGACGGTATCGAGCACCGCGGCGGCGGCGGCCGTCGCCGGCGCCGCCATTCCCGTCGCCGCCGAGCCGGCGCCGCGCGACGAGTCGGAGCCGACGCGCATCGTCCTCAACGTCAACGGACGGAAATACCGCCTGGGTGTCGAACCGCGCGAGACGCTGATCTCGGTGCTGCGCGAGCGGCTCGGCCTGATCGGCGCCAAGCCGGGCTGCGAACGCGGCGAATGCGGCGCCTGCACGGTGCTGCTCGACGGCACCACGCGGTACTCCTGCATGACGCTTGCGGTCGAGGCGCAGGACAAGGTCATCACGACGGTGGAAGGGCTCGCCCAGGGTGAAGAGCTGAGCGACGTGCAAAAGGCCTTCGTCCACGAAGACGGCTATCAGTGCGGCTTCTGCACGCCCGGGCAGGTGATGGCGGCGGAAGGGCTGCTCCGCCGGAACCCCAACCCGTCCATCGACGAGATCCGGCTGGGGATGAGCGGCAACCTGTGCCGGTGCGGCGCCTACGGTCACATCTTCAAGGCGGTGCAGCGGGCCGCGTCCACTCGCAAGAGCGGAGGTGCCCAATGAGAGAGCCCAACATCTATTGGTCAGAGTCCCTCGAGGCCGAAGAAGGCCCGGGCTTCACGCCCGACGTGACCGACCTGCCGCCGTGGGACAAGACCACCGTGGTGGGGGCGCCAATCCCGCGCATCGACGGCCACGACCGCGTGAGTGGCACGGCCGTCTACACCCGCGACCTCATCCTGCCGGGGATGCTGCACTGCGCGATCGTCCGCTCGCCGCATGCGCATGCGATGGTCAAGAAGATCGACGTCACCGCGGCGAAGGCGATGCCTGGCGTGCACGCGATCATCACGTGCGATTCGCCGGACGCGAAGATCCCGTGGATCCTCACCGGCCAGGGACCGTTCAGCCAACTGCTCGACCCGCATTGCCGCTACGAAGGCGAGGAAGTGGCCGCCGTCGCGGCGGAGACACCGCTGCAGGCGGCGGACGCGGCGCGTGCCATCGTGGTGGAGTATGAGCGGCTGCCGATGGTGGTGGATTACGAAGCGGCAATCAAGCCGGACGCACCGAAGGTGCACGAGCGCGGCAACCAGCCCACGCCCACGCGAACCAGTCAGCGCGGCGATGTGGCGGCGGCCCTCGCAAAAGCCGATGTCGTCGTCGAACGGACGTTCCGCACGCCGTGCGAGCTGCACGTCCCGCTGGAAGTGCACGGGTCGGTTTCGCAGTGGGACAGCGGCAAGCTCGAGGTCTGGGACAGCACGCAGGGCGTGTACGCCGTGCGCGACTCGTTGGCGCTGGCGTTCAAGCTGCCGCTCTCCTCGGTGCGCGTGACGAGCCCGTTCATGGGCGGCGGCTTCGGCGCCAAGCTGGAGCTGGGCAAGTACACGGTGATCGCCGCGGCGCTCGCGCGCCTCACGGGGCGCGCGGTCAAGTGCGTGCTGACGCGCGAGGAGATGTTGCGCTGTGTCGGCAACCGGCCGGCGAACACCATCACGGTCAAGGCCGGCGCGCACAAGGACGGCACGCTGGCCGGCATCGACGCCACGCTGCTCGGCGCGTCCGGCGCGTACCCGAACGGGGCGACGTCGAGCTACCTGATGCTCGACCTGTACCAGTGCGCCAACGTGCGCGCGACCGACACGTCGGTCCTCATCAACGCCGGTCAGGCGCGCGCCTTCCGCGCGCCCGGCTATCCGCAGGCGGCGTGGGCGCTCGAGCAGGTGATGGATGAACTGGCGATGAAGCTCGGCATGGATCCGGTGGCGTTCCGGCTGAAGAACATCGCCACCGTGAGCCAGCTGCGAAACAACCAGCCGTACACCTCCACCGGCCTTGCCGACTGCCTGACGAGCGGCGCCGAGAAGTTCGGCTGGGCGGCGACACACAAGCAGGGCGCGTCGAAGAGCCATCTCAAGCGCGGCGTGGGGATGGCGGCCGGCATGTGGGGCGGCCCGGGATCGCCGAGCGCCACGGCCATCGTCAAGCTGTACCCGGACGGTTCCGCAAACGTCAACTCGGGCGCAGCCGACATCGGGACGGGGACCAAAACGATCTTCGCGCAGGTGGTCGCCGAGGAACTCGGCGTGCCGGTGGACAAGGTGCGCATCGAGTACGCCGACACGGCGACCACGCAGTACGCGCCGAGCTCGGGCGGCAGCCAGACGGTGCTGGTGAACTCGCCGGCGGTGCGCGCGGCGGCGGCCGACGTGAAGAGCCAGCTGCTCGCGCTGGCGGCCGAGGAGTTGAAGAAAGACGTGGCCACGCTGAGCGTAAAGGACGGGAGCATCGTCATCGCCGGCGAGAGCAAGCCAGTCCCCTTCTCCGCCCTGCGCAGCCTGGCCCAGCGCCAGCAACTGGTGGGGGTCGGACGCCGCGCCCCGCATCCCGCGGGGAAGGTGGCGCTTCCGTTCGCCGCGCACTTCTGCGAGGTGGAGGTCAACACGCGCACCGGCGCCGTGCGCGTGGTGCGCTACCTGGCGGCCCAGGACTCGGGGCGCGTGATGAACGCGCTCACCTTCGAGAACCAGGTGCTCGGCGGCGTCACGATGGGCATCGGGTTCGGGCTGACCGAGAACCGCGTGATGGATCGCCAGACCGGCAAGCTGGCCAGCGGATCGTGGCACGACTACAAGATCCCCACGGCGATGGACTTCCCGGCGGACTTCGAGCTCGTGGCGGTGGATCCGCACGACAAG
Source organism: Gemmatimonadaceae bacterium (assembly GCA_036504815.1). Classification (NCBI taxonomy): domain Bacteria; kingdom Pseudomonadati; phylum Gemmatimonadota; class Gemmatimonadia; order Gemmatimonadales; family Gemmatimonadaceae; species Gemmatimonadaceae bacterium. Next base: position 22,170 of record DASXUN010000020.1, read on the forward strand.
GAATGCAACTCGGTGGGCGCCAAGGGACTCGGCGAGCCGGCCACCGTTCCGTCCGCGGCGGCGATTGCCAACGCGGTGTGCCATGCCATCGGCGCTCGCATGCTCGATGCGCCCATCACCCCGGCGTCGATCGTCACCGCGCTGGCCACCAAGGGAGGGCGCTGACATGCTCCCGACTTTCTCATATGTGAAGCCGACGACGCTCGGCCAGGCGCTGCGCGAACTCTCCGCGCCGGGCGCGCGCGTGCACGCGGGCGGCACCGACCTGCTCGGCTGCCTGCGCGACCGCGTCTATTCGGCAACGAAGCTCGTCAGCCTGAACGGGCTTGATGAACTGCGCGGCGTCAGCGAGCTGTCGAATGGCGGTCTGCGCATCGGGGCGCTGACGACGCTCGCCGAGATCGCCGCGCATCCGCTGATCCAGAAGCGGTATCACGCGCTGTCCGCCGCGGCGGGGGCCGCGGCCAGTCCACAGCTGCGCAACCAGGGGACGATCGGCGGCAATCTCTGCCAGCGGCCGCGCTGCTGGTACTTCCGCGGCGATTTCCCGTGCGCGCGCAAGGGCGGCGACACCTGCTTCGCCAAGGAAGGCGAGAACCAGCTGCACGCCATCCTCGGCGGCGACGTGTGCGTGATGGTGCATCCGTCGGACACGGCGCCGGCGCTGATGGCGCTCGACGCCAGCGTGCGCCTCGTCAGCCCTCGCGGGTCACGCACGCTGGCGCTCGACGCGTTCTTCGTGCCCGCGACCAAGGACTACACGCGCGAGACCGTGGTGGAGGCGGACGAACTCGTCACCGACATCCTGCTGCCGGCTCCGGCGGCGGGGACGGTCAGCACCTATCGCAAGCTGCGCGCGCGCGGGGCGTGGGACTTCGCGCTCACCGGAGCGGCGGTCGTGCTTTCGCTCAAGGGGAAGAAGGTCGCACAGGCCCGCGTGGTGCTGTCCGGCGTGGCGCCGATCCCGTGGCGGGCGCCGGCCGTGGAGAAGGAGCTCATCGGGCACGAACTGTCCGACGGTTTGATCGAGCGGGCGGCGCAGAAAGCCGGCGTTGGCGCGGTGCCGCTGTCGGGCAACGCGTACAAGGTGTCCCTGGCCCGCGGCGCGGTGATGGAAGCGCTGAGCGAGGTGCGCGCCGCCGGTTGAGCGACAGCCGCCCGCGGAACATTGTGCGTCCCCGCCCCGGTACAAGGGGAGAGGACGCACAATCCGGAGGAGCCCCATGAAGTTCGCAAACCGTTGGACTGTTCTCGCGGCCGCGCTATTGCTCGGCGTCGCGAGCGTCAATCTTGCCGCCCAGGGCCGGTCGTCGGAGCAGCGCGGAGGCCGTGGCCACAAGGACAAGGGGCGCGACAGCGCGGCGTCGGTGATCTTCCGCGACGGGGATCGCGCCGCATACCAGAACTACTTTGCGACGCACGCGATGTCGGCGAAGCCGCTTCCCCCGGGGATCGCCAAGAACCTCGCGCGGGGCAAGCCGCTGCCGCCGGGGATCGCCAAGCGCGCCCTGCCGCCCGACCTGCTGCGCATCGCGCGCCCGATGGACGGGGTGTCATACGGGATCGTTGGCGACGCGGTGGTGGCGACGCGCGCCGGGGTCATTATCGATATCTTGACGGGAGTGTTCAAGTAGTCCTCCACTCCCCTCATCGCGCGACTGCATGCGACGCCTGCTTCCCTGTCTCGCATTCCTTGCCGTACTCGCCGCCTGCCACCGCCCCGTTCCGCTCACCGCGCCGACACCGGCGGGACTCGACGCCATCGGCCCGGACAGCTTCACCGTCCGCTTCACCACGACGCGCGGCGCCTTTGACCTGAAGGTGCATCGCGACTGGTCGCCGCGCGGCGCCGATCGCATCCACTGGCTGGTGAACCATCGGTACTACGACGGCGTGCGGTTCTTCCGCGTCGTCCCGAATTTCGTCGTGCAGTTCGGGATGAACGGCGACCCGGCGGTGCAGCGCGCGTGGAAGGACCGCCGTTTTGCCGACGACACGGTGAAGCGCGGCAATGTGCGCGGCACGCTGTCCTTCGCCACCGGCGGCCCCAACACGCGCACCACGCAGCTCTTCATCAACCTCAAGAACAACCAGCGCCTCGACCCGCTGGGGTTCAGCGTCGTGGCGCAGGTGGTGGCCGGGATGGGAGTGGTCGACTCGCTGTACCAGGGCTACGGCGACGGTCCGCCGCGCGGGAAGGGCCCGAGCCAGGACGCGATTGCCAAGGAAGGCGAGGCGTACCTGGCGCGCGAGTTTCCCAAGCTCGACAAGGTGCTCACGGCACGGGTCATCCGGCGGTGGCGGTAGCACGCGGGGCGGTTTCATCACGGAGACACCCCGTGCTCTCCAGTCTCCGTGATGAAGCGCCAGCGGCATGCGCGATGAAAGAAACCGGCTACCTCGCGAAGAACTCCTTCGCGACCCGCTCCGACTGGTCGTCGGTGAGCTGGCTCAGCTCGCCGCGGTAGATCGCGTCGTCGGCCTCGGTGCCCGTCGCGGCATCACCGAGCAGCCCCTTCATCTGGCTGCGGAACTTGTCGATGTCCTCCTCGAACATCGCCACGGCCGCCTTGCCGATCTTCAGCTGCGGGATCTCGACGTCCAGCTTGTCGGCGTCGATGACGCAGATCCAGTTCTTGGCGTACGGCGTCATCTCGAGCGCCTCGAGGTCCTCGCCGAGCATCGCGTTGACCTTGGTCACGCGCCCGCTCACCGGCGACCCGAACTGCACACGGCGCTTCTTCTGCCGCACCACGAACAGCGGCTGGCCGGCCTTGACCGTCATCCCGATGGGCGGGAACTCGATGGAATCCACCGGGCCGAGCAGCTTCTTGGCGAAGTCGTCCATGCCGACCTTCACCGAGCCGTCCTGCGCCATCGTGGCCCAGGTGTGCCCCGGGGCGATGAACGCGCCGCCCGGGATGGAGAACTCGCTGCGCCGCACGCGATCGGCCTCGGGGAGGTGCGACACGTGCACCGACGGCTTGAGCAGCTTGGCGATGCGGTCCTGCCGGCGGATGAGCGTCTTCTTCACGAAGGCGAGCAGTTCATCCTCGGTGAACGGCTTCTGCACGTAGTCGGTGGCGCCGAACTTCATGCAATCCACCGCCGTCTCCACTGTCGCGAAGCCGGTGATGACGATCACGTCGATGTCGGGGCGCATGTGCTTGACCGCCTTCACGACGTCCACGCCGTCCATGGCGGGCATCTTGAGGTCGGTGAAGACGAAATCATAGTGGTGCGTCTGCACCAGTCCGAGCGCCTCCTGGCCCGTCTGCACCGTGTCCACGGCGTAGCCGTCGAGGACCAGGATCTTGCGGAAGGAATCCAGGATGACGTTCTCATCGTCCACGCAAAGGATGCGGGCGACGGGGTCGGACACCTCGGCCCGCTTGAGCGTCTTGGCCTCGCGCGACACATCGAGCTTGAGGCTCACTGCCAGCGCCTCCTCGCGCTCGCGCCGCTTGGCTTTCTCGCTCAGGGACTTCGTGACCTCGCGCACGCCGATATCGGCGAGCACGAACAGCACGACAGAAACGAGCAGGAGTAGGAGTACCATATGGGTGAGTCCTCAACTGAGTTGACGTTCACATCCGATCGGAACTGCACGCGGTCAGATGATGCAGGTCGTACTGCAACTCGGAGGGGAGCACCCGGTAAAGCCATCCGTCAAAGTACGGATCGCGCTCCAGTCCGGCAGGCGTCGCTGCCATCGCCGCGTTTACTTCCACCACCCGTCCGGTCACCGGGCCGAGCACGCTGTGCTCCAGCCCGTCGGCGGCCGTGACGGTCGCGCAACTGCTGCCCTGCACCAGCTCATCGCCTTCGGCGGCGAGCGTCACCGCCTGGATGCTGTCCACGGTCCGCAGGAAGAGGTCCGTGACGCCCACCTTCGCCGTGCCATCGCGCTCCTGCATCAGCCAGGAGTGGTAACCCAGGCGGAAGTACGAGGGCGGCGGCGGCACCCAGGCGATCGAATCGGGGCGCTCGTCGTGCGCCGACGCCTCGGCTTCCGCCCGCAGCCGCGCATAGACCAGCCCGCGGCGCACCGAGGCGAGCAGTTCGTCCGACGTGAACGGCTTCGGGATGAAGTCGATGGCTCCGGCCCCCAACGCGCGCACCGCGTTCTGCATCGTCGACATCCCGGTCGTCAGGATGACGGGCGTGTTGATGCGGCGGCGGCGCAGGTCGGTGAGAAAGGCGAAGCCGTCCACATCGGCCATCATCACGTCGCTGATGATCAGGCGGAACCCGGCGCGGAGCACGTGCCCCATCCCCTCGGCGGCGTCGCGGGCGACTTCCACCGTCAAACCGTCCGCCGTGCAGACCCGATGCACCGCGTGGGTGATCACGTCTTCGTCGTCCACGACGAGAATGTCACGACTGGGCTTCATGGCTCTACCGGTATGCGGATGGTGAACGTCGTGCCGATCCCCACTTCGCTGTCGACCGAGATCGACCCGTTGTGGTTGTCGATGATGCCCCAGATGACGGCGAGGCCGAGGCCGTTGCCCTTCTGTCCCTTCGTGGAATAGAAGGGCTCGAAGATGCGCGGGATCTCGTCGCGCGGGATGCCGGAGCCCGTGTCGCGCACCTGGATCTCGATGAAGTCCCGGTCGCCGCCCTTCTCGAGATCGGCCCACCGCTGCCAGGTGCAGTTGCGGTTGGTGCACCCTTCCACGAAGCCCTTGCCCGGCACCTCGAACTGGAAAGTGGCGGAGCCGCACTCCGGGCACGGCGACCCGTGCACGTTGAGCGAGGCGGCGCACTCGGGGCACATCACCTCGACGTGCATCCCGGGCTCCGGCGCGATGCCGAACTGGTGCCGCGCCATCCCGTACATCGGGTCGCGGTAGATGAACCCCTCATTCCCCTCGAAGCGCACCCGCACGCGAATGGACGGCTTGTTGTCGATGCGCACTTCGGCGTTGATCAGGCTGTGCCGCTTGGGGCACTGCGCCTTCTTGATCTGCGTGATGCCGACGGGCGAGAGCTTGAGCCGCGACGTCGCCACGGTGATGGTGCCGCCGCCGGCGTCGGGGCCGATCGCGTCGGACGCGTTGACGAACAGGTTGATGAAGACCTGCTGCATCTGGTTCGCGTCCACCGTGACCGCGGGGACGTCGGCGCCGAGCTCCTGCACCAGCTTCACCCGATTGAGCTGCAGCTGGTTCTCCACCACCGCGGCCGCGCGCGCGATGACGTCATTGATGGCGGCCTGCCCCTTCTTGGGCACCGACTGCCGCGCGAAGTCGAGCAGGCTCTTCACGATCTCGCGGCAGCGGATCGTCTCGCGCACGATGACCTTGAGGTCTTCCTGCACCTCGGGCTGGTCCTTGGTGCGCTTCTGCAGGAACGAACTGTAGGTGAGGACGCCCGTCAGCGGGTTGTTGATCTCGTGCGCCACGCCAGCCGCGAGCCGGCCCAGCGAGGCGAGCTTGTCGGACTGGACCAGCTGCAGCCGCGCCTCCGAGAGGCGCTGCGTCATGTTGTTGAAGGAGCGGGCGAGCATGCCCAGCTCGTCATCCCGTTCCTCGGGGATCACGTAGTTGAGGTCGCCGCCGGCGACGTGGCGCGTGGCTTCGGCGAGGCGCCGCACCGGCACCGTCACCCAGCGCCGCACCAGCAGGCCGATGATCAGGCTGAGGGCGAAGAACGCGCCCACCGCCAGGATGAGGACTTCCATCTGGCCGCGGTGGATGGCCTTGTCGATCTCGGCCAGGGGCAGCGTCACGTCGAGGACGCCCAGCACCTTCTGCGACCGCGGGTGATAGTGGCAGGCCGCGGAGGAGCAGGTGCGCGTGTTGTAGATGGGGTTGATGATGCCAAGCGTGCGCCCGGAATCGGGGTGCACGCGGTAGACGCGCGTCCGCTCCGAGATGTCCACCTTCTCGAGCGGCTGGTCGGCCTTGTGGCACAGGGTGCACGCCTCGGCGTTCTTGTCGAGCGACTTGCCCATCTCCGCGCTGTCCGACGAGTAGATGACCGTGCCGGACTTGTTGATGATGCGGATCCGCTGGATGCTCGGGTCCTGCCCGATGCGCCGCACCGTCTCGTGGATGCGCTCCTGCTGGTTGAGGAGCATGTCGAACTCGGTGCTCGACTTGACCGCCTCGCTCAGCTGGTTCGCATGCCGCTCGACTTCCGCCAGCATGGCCCGGTTGTCGGACCGGCTGTTGAAGAAGGCGAAGGCCGCGATCGTCACGAGGGCGATGAGCCCCACGGCGACCGTGAGCTTCGAGCCGAGCGTGCGGAAGAACTTCATACGCTATTTCTTCGCCGCCTCACGGGCGACGGGCTTGCCCGGCTTCTGCGCCGGCCAGGCCTTGTCGTCGTGACAGCTGGCGCACACAGGTTTGGCGCGGAACGTCTTGTCCTCATGGCAGCTCGCGCACTCGATCTCCTGGTGCTGCTCATCGAGCACGAGGCCGGCGTGCGCGTGGTTGAACTTCGCCTGCCACCCCTTGTGGCAGCTCTCGCAGTCGGTGCCGAGCCTCGCGTAGGTTCCGGCGGTCTTGTGGCACTGCTTGCAGTCGAGCCGCGCGTGGAACCGGTTGAGGGTGAAGCCGGTGCGGCGCCCGTGGTCGAAGGCGAGCGCGCGCGACGCCATGCCCTTGTGACAGGTGGCGCAGGCGTCGGTGGTGTGGCAGTTGGCGCAGCGCTCGTGGGCCTGCTCCTCGGTCAGCCCGGCCGCGGTCTGCCGGGTGATCGCGGCCTGGCCCAGCGCGGCGCGCTTGCGATCGTGGCAAGCGCCGCACGACTCCTGCTGGTGGCAGTCGGCGCAGGCCAGCCCGAAGCGGTCGGTGTGGTCCTTGTGGAAGAACGTGACCGACTGCCCCTGCTTGGCGTGCGTCTCGTAGATGATGCGATCGGGCGTGGTGACCTTGGTCTTGGTTGCCACCACGACTCCCGCCTTGGCGTGGCAGGTGCTGCACGTGCCGGTCGGGTTCCACTCGCGGTGGCATTCGATGCACTGGCGGTGCAGCGCGGCCTTGAGGTCGGGCTTGCCCAGTTCCTCGCGCTTGCGCGACACGGCATGGCAGTTCTTGCACTTCTGGATGGGGCGGGCCTGGTCGTAGTGATGGCAGCCCGCGCACCCCTTCCCCGTCTCGGCCATGTGCGCGTGCTCGCGGTGCGGGAACTGCACCGGCCCGTACGTCTTGCTCGAGGTGCTGAGGGTGAAGGTCCCCGGCGCCTCGTCGACGGCGTGATAGCCGGTGATCTTGAGACGCGGACAGGCGGAGAGGGCGGGCGTGTTCTTGGTGGGCGTTGGCGAGGTGTGGCACGCCTTGCAATCCATGGCGACGCCGGTGCCGCGCGACGCCGGGCGTCCCTGCGTGGCCGCCGTCGCGCTGGCGACGAGGAGGAGCAGTCCGACGGAGGTGATGCGGGTCATGGCATTATCCCCGGACGGAGTATTTCGAGGCGGGCATCATCCGGCGATCGGGCAGGCTGATGACCGGGAAGTTGAGCACGATCACGCGATAGAGCAGCACCAGGATCGAGATGAACCCCACCGTGACCGAGATCTCCCCGAACGAGGGGTAGTAGGGATGCGTCGCGTAGGGCGGCGTGTACGCGATGATGAAGTTGTTGATGCGATTCAGCAGCACCCCGCCCACGACGAGCGTCGCGGCGACGAACAGGAGCAGCGGCGATTTTTGCACCGCCGGTGACATGAACATGCGGAGCGGCACGACGATCCCGAACAACATCTCGATCACGTACATCACGCTCTCGACGCTGAACGTCCTGAGGTAGACGAACGTCTCGCGAATGAACAGGTCGCCGAGCTTCGCGGCGAGGTAGATGCCGAGGAGCGTCGCGACCATCCGGCCCATGCGGCCGAGGATGTGCATCTCGGGCTTGAGCCCGAAGGACCGCGCCGCGATGAGCGACTCGAAGATCACCATCGGGAAGCCGACGGAGATGGCCGAGAGCAGGAAGAGGAGCGGCAGGATGGGAGTCTGCCAGAGCGGGTGCATCTTGGCGCCCGCGATCACCATCAGCGTGCCGAGCGACGACTGGTGCAGCGTCGAGAGGACGACGCCCATGATGATGAAGACGAACATCGTCTTGGAGAGCGTGCGGTCGAGCAGGCGCAGCAGCCGGTCCACCGGCTCGTTGACCCGGGCGAGCGCCCCCGGGAGGTCGACCCGCCCGATGAACCGCTCCGTCACGATGGGGAGGAACTCGATGTACAGCACGGTCATGTAGATCATGACGCACATGCCGACTTCGAAGAGCGCCGAGCTCCCGTTCCACATGATGAGCGGGTGCCAGATGTAGTAGTAGCGGCCGATGTCGATGCTGACGCCGATCGCCACCATCGTGTAGCCGAGCATCGCGGTGAGGAGCGCAGGACGCACGACCGCGTGATACTGCTCGCGGTGCATCACGTGCCCGAGCGCGGCCGTGGTGAAGCCGCCCGCGGCGAGGGCGACGCCCGCGGCGACGTCGATGCCGATCCAGATCCCCCACGGATACTGGTTGTTCAGGTTGGTGACCGCCCCGATGCCGAACAGGAAGCGGCCGCCGAGCCAGAAGAGCCCGTTGGCGGCGAGCAGGAGCAGGACGATGACGCCGGGCGTGAGGAACTTCCGGTCGATGGCCTGCGGACGGTGGAAGTGGGTCACGACTGCTCCTCCTCGTCCTCACTGCGCTGCCGCGACGTCCACATCACGGCGCCGAGGAGCGCGTAGAGCGAGACCGGCGGCACGAAGTAGGCGAAGATGCCATGCTGGATGCTCTCGGAGACGCCGGGCGCGGGCTTCTCGCCAAGCTTCGGGAAGGCCAGCTGATCGAAGTTCCGGTCGGCGAGGTAGCACCAGCTGGTGCCGCCCACCTCGCGCTCGCCGTAGACGTGGTCGACGTAACGGTCGGGAGCGCGGCGGATCTTGTCGCGCGCGACGCGCACCAGTTCCTCGCGCGGCCCGAAGGTGAGCGCCTCCACGGGGCACGACTCCACGCAGGCCGGCAGCTTGCCCTGGGCCTGGCGGTCGACGCAGAAGTCGCACTTCATGATGCGCGGCTGGATGGCCTTGCGATACTCGAACGCCGGGATCTGGAACGGGCACGCCACCATGCAATAGCGGCAGCCGATGCACTTGTCGGTGTCCCAGACGACGGCGCCATTCTCGTGCTTGGTGATGGCGCCCACGATGCAGGCCGACACGCAGGCCGGATGGTCGCAGTGCATGCACTGCACCTTCACCGTCGTGGCGAGGTCCGGCTGCGCCGGGTTCTCGAACTTGTTGACGACGGTCAGCGCCGTCTCGTCCGGTCGCCGCATTTCCTCGAGCGGCTTCGGATCCTCGTACGTGTCGAGTGGCGGCGTCTCCAGGTCGTGCGCCGTCTTGCAGGCCCATTCGCAGTTGCGGCAGCCGATACAGACCGTGGTATCGACCAGCACGCCCATGCGATCGGGCGAGAGAATGTTCTTGGGGCCGGCGTTCGCGGTGCTTGGGGTGAGTCCGGCTGCTACAGCGGTTATGGCAGTGCTGGCCTTGAGAAAAGACCGGCGGCTTGTCGATTTCATTACGTGCCCTCGCAACCTTAGCTGAGGGGGGCATTGTCACCATACGACGCGGAACGGGCAGCGCCTAGCGTAGCAGGGATTACGCGGTGTAGGGCTTTACCACGTGTGCCGCGTGAGTGGAGCGCTCTCGGCGCAAACGCGGCCGTGGCAATACCCGCTTCTTCGAGGCTGCTTTTCTCCCCGCGTCACGCGGCGTTATTGGCCCGCGCGACGCCAGACGTCGCACGAGGTGTAGGGCCTTTCCTTCGTCGCCTGCGAGGCAAAGGCGCTCAGTCCGCGCACGCCGTGTCGGCGGTTTGTCAGGGAAGAAACAGGCGTGTCACCCGCGGCACCCCGTCATCGTTCGGTACAGTTGATGCGTACGCGGGGATGCGGGACTCGACCGGGTGCCGCAGATTCCGGGGCCGCCGCGTGGCGGCTCCTCGCCACCCTCATGGGAGTTCCGAGATGCTGCGCTCGCGTCTGCTCCGCGCCCTCACGCTGTGCCTGGCGTCCGCCGCCATCGCCGGCGCGCAGGACGATCCCGCGCTCGCCGCCAAGGCGCGTGCCATCCACGCCAAGGCCATCAAGATCGACACCCACGTGGATTTCAATCCGGCGCAGATGATCGGGCCGCCTCCGAACTACGTCACCGGCATCGAGCGCAACAAGGTGGACCTGCCGAAGATGGAGCGGGACGGACTCGACGCCGTCTTCTTCAGCATTTACGTCGGACAGCGGCAGGACTTCAGCGATTCGGGTTACGCCGCCGCGAAGGCGGGCGACCTCGAGAAGTTTGACGCGGTGCATACACTCGCCGAGAAAATGGCGCCCGACCGGATCGCGATCGCGTACACCGCCGCCGACGTGCGGAAGATTCATGCTGCGGGCAGGAAGGTGGCGCTGATGGGCGTGGAGAACGGCTATGGCATCGGCACCGACCTCACGAACGTGAAGCTGTTCTACGACCGCGGCGCGCGGTATCTCTCGCTGGCGCACGACGGCCACAACCAGCTTACCGACTCCGGCACCGGCGAGACCGACGGCGTCTGGCGCTGGAACGGTCTCAGCCCGCTGGGCCGGCAGGTGGTGGCGGAAGCGAACCGGCTCGGCATCATGCTGGACATCTCGCACCCGTCCAAGGCGTCAAACCTGCAGGTGATGGCGCTGTCGAAGGCGCCGGTGATCGCGTCACACTCGGGCGTGCGGGCGCTGTGCGACGTGCGCCGCAACCTCGATGACGAGCAGCTGCTGGCGCTCAAGAAGAACGGCGGCGTGGCGCAGATGGTGGCGCTGAGCGGCTTCGTGAAAGTGCCGGCCCCTGACTCGCCGGAGCGCGCGGCGGCCATCGCGGCACTGCGCGCCGAGTTGGGAATGCCGCCACGCGGAGGTCAGGGTCAGACAGCCCAGGCTGCCGGCCAAACCGCCGGCCAGGGCGCCGCCCGCCGCCCCGGTGGCGCACCAAACGACTCGCTGATGGCGGTCTACCGGCAGAAGCTCGCGGCCATCGACGCCCAGTTCCCGCCGCCGCCGCGCGCGACGGTGAAAGACTTCGTGGACCACATCGACTACGCCGTGAAGCTCATCGGCATCGATCACGTCGGCATCTCGTCCGATTTCGACGGCGGCGGCGGTGTGGTGGGCTACGACAACGCCAGCGAATCGATCAACGTGACCCTCGAGCTCGTGCGGCGCGGCTACAGCGAGAAGGACATCATTGCGCTGTGGGGAGGAAATTTGCTGCGGGTGATGGAGGCGGTTGAGAAGATTGCGAAGAGATGATTGAGGTGCAGGGGCACGGTACAGGGTGTGGTGCAAGGGCACGGTACACAGTGGGGTGCAGGGTGCACCGGAGAAGCGGCGTGCGTCAGACCCGACTCCTCCCTCCGCACCACACTCCGCACCCCGCACCTTGCGCCACACCCTGTACCGTGCCCTTGCACCCCGCCCTGTACCGTGCCCTTGCACCCCACCACGTACCGTGCCCCTGCACCCGAACACACCATCCGTGACCCCGCCACCTCCAGCGATCATTGGCCAGCCCCTCTCCACCGTCGACACTCCCGCGCTCATCCTCGACCTCGACGCGTTCGAGCGAAACGTGGCGCGCATGGCGGACATGCTGCATGGCACCGGCGTCCGGCTGCGCCCGCACGCGAAGAGTCACAAGTGCGCGGAGATCGCCAAGCGCCAGATGGCGGCTGGCGCGGTCGGGGTCTGCTGCCAGAAGGTGAGTGAGGCCGAGGCGCTGGTGGATGGGGGCGTCCCGGATGTGCTGATCTCCAACGAGATCGTCGGCACCGAGAAGCTCGATCGCGTCTGCGCGCTCGCGCGCCGGGCGAAGCTCGGCATTTGCGTGGATTCCGCGGCGCACGTTTCCGCACTGGCGGCCGCCGCGGCTCGCGCCGGCGTGCGCCTCGACACGCTGGTGGAAGTGAACGTGGGCGGCAATCGATGCGGCGTGGAGCCGGGCGCGCCCGCGCTCGCGCTGGCGCAGTTGATCGCGCAGTCCGATCATTTGCGCTTCGCCGGGCTGCAGGCCTATCAGGGGAGTGCGCAACATATCCGGGCCGTCGCCGACCGCCGCGCCGCCATTGCCGGCGCCGTGGAGCGGGTGCGCGTGTCGCGCGAGCTGATCGTCGGGCACGGCATTCCGTGCGACACCGTCACCGGGGCCGGCACCGGGAGCTTTCCGCTGGAGCTGGAGAGCGGCGTCTTCGACGAACTCCAGCCGGGCTCGTACATCTTCATGGACGTGGACTACGGCCGCAACACCTTCAGCGACGCGTGGCCGCCGTTCGAGCACAGCCTCTTCATCTGGACCACCGTGATGAGCCGACCCGACGCGCCGCGCGCGGTGGTGGATGCCGGCCTCAAGGCGATGTCCTTCGATTCGGGAATGCCGGGCGTCTGGCGGTGGCCGGGCGTCGAGTACGTGAATGAGTCCGACGAGCACGGCGTGCTCGCCATTGCCGCGGGCGCCAAGGGACCGGTGCTCCGCGACAAGCTGCTACTGGTGCCGGGACACTGCGACCCCACCGTCAACCTGCACGACTGGTTCGTCGGTGTGCGGCGCGGCGTGGTTGAGGCGCTGTGGCCGGTCAGCGCGCGCGGCGCGATCCGCTGATGCCACTGTTTCGGCGGCACGACGGCGACCTGATCCGCGGCGAGCGGCCGATTCGGCGCATTATGCCGTATCTGATGCCCGGCCGGAACGAGAGCATCGTCTTCAATGACTCGACGTTCCGGATCGAGAAGACGCGCGGCTGGCTCAAGGCCTACAACCGCAGCCACACCCAGCACGCCACGCTCTTCCACGTCCTGGCTTACGCCGTGGCCCAGGCGTTGCACGCGCGGCCGGAGCTGAACCGCTTCGTGTCGGGCGGACGGCTGTACCAGCGGCGTGGCGTGCAGATCTCGTTCGTGGTGAAGAAGGAACTCACGGACGAGGGCCAGTCGACGACGGTCAAGCTCGAGGTCGCGCACGGCGAGCCGTTCGCCGATTTCGCCGGACGGCTGGTAACCACCATTCGAGACGCCCAGCAGACCGAGCGCGCGGTGGACCGGGAGACCGCGTTGATCATGCTCCTCCCCGGACCGTTGGTGCGGGCGCTCGTCGCGTTCGCCAAGCGGCTCGACCATTGGAACCTCTTTCCGCGCTTCATGACGGCCTCCGACCCGATGTTCGCGAGCATCTTCCTCGCCAACCTCGGCTCGGTGGGCATCAGCGACGCCTATCACCACCTGTACGAGTACGGCACGGTCTCGATCTTCGGCGCCGTGTCGGCTCCGGCGTACATGCCGTTTGTCGAGGGCGAGACGCTCGTGGTCAAGCCGGGACTGCGGGTGCGCTGGAGCTTTGACGAGCGCATCCACGACGCCTTCTACAGCGCGCGATCGCTCAGCCTCGTGCGCGACATTCTCGAGACACCCGAGAAGCACCTGGGTCCGCCCGACGGCGATCCCGCATATCGCGGATAGCGATTGGCCACCCGATGAGGACGGGGCTCGCGATGACTGGCATCGCGAGCCCCGCGCACGTTCACCCAGCCGCGTCTACCGCGGCGAGATGCGCGCCGCGAAGCCGCCGCCGGGGGCGAGCCGCAGCGTCAGCTTGTCGCTCGCCGAGAGCCGCAGCTCCGCGTGCTCGTAGTCCACGCCGGCACGGTCGGCGTTCGGTCCATCGCGGAACACCTCGGCCGTGAAGGCGCCGGCGCCAAGCCAGGCGAGGTCGATGTCCACGGCCCGCGCCGTCCAATTCGTGAGCGCACCGAGGTACCAGTCGGCGCCCGAGCGCCGGGCCACCACGATGTATTCGCCCACCTTGGCACTCAGCACCTTTGTCTCGTCCCACACCGTCGGCACTCGCGAAAGGAAGGCCAACGTCTCCGGCTCCTTGCGGTAGTTCGACGGCGAGTCCGCGAGCATCTGCAGCGGACTCTCATAGACGACGTACATCGCCAGCTGCTGGCAGCGGGTTCCCTGGCTCATCGGCCGGGCCCAGACCGGCTTGAAGTCGGCCTTGGTGGCGTTGATCATCGCGCCCGGCGTGTAATCCACCGGGCCGGCCAGCATGCGCATGAACGGGAACGTGACCGCGTTCTCGGGTGAGGCGAGCTCGCTCCACTTGCTCTGCTCGAGGCCAAGCACGCCTTCGCTGGTCACGACGTTCGGATGCGTGCGATAGAGTCCCGTCGGCTTGTATGCGCCGTGGAAGTCGACGAGCAGGTGCCGCTTGGCGGCCTCCTTCGCCACCCGCTCGTAGAAGTTGACCATCCACTGATCCTCGCGCTGCATGAAGTCGACCTTGATCCCCTTCACGCCCCACTTCTCGAACTGGTCGAGCGCCGGCTGCAGCTGCAGGTCGAGCGTCTTCCAGATGACCCACATCACTAGGCCGACGTGTTTCGCCCTGGCATGCTCGGCGATCGCCTCCATGTCGATGGCCGGCACCGTCGCGAGCAGGTTCCCAAGCGGATACCACCCTTCGTCGAGGATGATGTAGGGAATGCCGTTCTCGGCGGCAAAATCGATGTAATGCTTGTACGTCTCGGTGTTCACGCCGGCGCGGAACGGCACGCCGTAGATGTTGTTGGCGTTCCACCAGTCCCACGCGACGAGCCCCGGCCAGATCCAGCCGGTGTCGGTCATCGTCGTCTCGGAGGCGAGGCGATAGACGAGGTCCGTGTCGAGCAGCGTCTCGTCGTGCTCCGCGATCACCAGCGCCCGCCACGGGAAGGCGCGCGTCCCCGTGGTCTTGGCGATGTAGCCTTCGCGCTCGGTCACGACTTCGTCGCGGTCGCGGCGGAGCTCGACCTTCTTGGGATACGCTGGGAAGAGGCCGCGCAGCGTCAGCGCGGCGGTGTCGCCGGTGAGATCCATGCCGGGATAGTCGAACAGGTCGGCTTCGGTGATCACCGCCTTCACGCCGTCGGGGAGCACGATCATCGCGGGAAGTGACGAGAAGCGCTTGCCGATCTCGCTCACCTTCACCTGCTTGTACTGCCGTTCCTGGTGCGACTGGAAGCTGGTCTCTTCCGGGAAGTACGTCAGGTGGTCGCCGGCCCAGGCGAAGGTCGCGTCCTCGTTCACCACGGTAATGTCGCCCGGCAGCGCCGTGACGAAGCGATACGCCACGCCATCGTCGTACGCGCGAATGAGCAGCGCATAGCCGCCGGCGAAGTCGATGCGCCGCGCATTGTAGTGATCGCGCACCTCGGCGCGCTTCACACGCACAACCGGACGCAGAACGTCATCGACGGCCGAGGTACTGGTTGCCTTGACGACGGGCTTGGCGCCGAGCACCTGTCCGTCCGCGAGCGTGATGCCGAGGCGCGACGGCTTGAGGATGGTCTTGCCGCGCAGCGTGACGGCCCAGGTGAGCTGCTCGCCCACGCCGACCGTGACGCTGAGCGCTCCGTTCGGCGAGGTGACGGTGAGCGGTGCCGCCGCGCGGCTTGCCTTTTGCGCCATCACTTCCGTCGACGCTACGGCCAACAAGGCCGCCAGCGCTGCAATTGATGTTCGTCCTCGAACCATCATGATGCCTCCTTAACGACCCCGTCCCCCCGCACCACACTCCGCACCCCTCCCCCGCACCCTGTTCCCTGCACCCTGCACTCACATCGCAATCTTCGGTTTCGGCGCCGGCACAATCACCCCCGGCACCTTGGCGTCCTGCAGTAACTTGTTGAACGCCGGCACGTCCTGCTGCTCGATGGCGTCGACGTCGGCTTTCAGCGCCTTCCACAGCTGTTCGAGGTCGGCGAACCGGTCGCGCATCGGCTGCGTCACCACGTCGTTCCCCTCGAGATTGCCGAGGAGGAAGACGTACTGCGCGTTGATGCCGTTGCGATAGTTGATGATGTCCTGCCCGTTGCGCGACTTGGTGGTAAGCTTCGGGTCGACCGCGTCCACCTTCCCCGCGATCCCCTTCCCCTTGTCCGAGATCGTCGCGGCCTGCTCGACGTCCTTGGTGCGCTCGACGATCTTCTGCACCTGCTCCTTGATGTCGCGCAGGCGCAGCACCGATTCGTGAATTTCCTTCACCCGCGCGACGATGGCCCGCGACAGCGAATCGCGCGCGGCGACGTCCGCTGGATCGGACGAGCGCCGCGGATCGGGGAGCACGTCGAATGTCTGTGACTCGACGATCTTGCCGTAGGTCAGCCGCGCCGTGTAGCGCCCCGGCGTGACGAGCGCGCCGCCGTTCGGACCACCAAAGAGGGAGATCCCCTCGAGTTGTGTCGGCGCATCGGCGCGCAGGTCCCACTGCATCGCGTTGAGACCGGCTTTCAACGCCAGGCGATTCGACGGCGGGCCGCTGCGACGACCGCCGCTGGCCGCCGCCGCAGCGCCGGCGGGTGCCTTGGACGAGTAGCTGCGCATCACCGCGCCGCGCGCGTCGAGAAAGTCGATGGTCAGCGTCGCGTTCGAGTCAGGAACGGTCGCGAAATGGTAGTAGACGCTTGCCCCGGCCGGCGCGTTACGTCCGGCATCGCGCACCGGCGGATTAGCGCCGGGCACCTGCAGCGCCTGCCGTGGCGCGAAGAGGTGCACCGGTTTCCTGACGATGCTGTCCGCGAGCTGCCGCACGGCGCTGAGATCATCGAGAATCCAGAACGCACGCCCCTCGGTGCTCGCGTACAGGTTGTCGTGGCGGACCACCAGGTCGGTGACCGGCGTGACCGGGAGGTTCTGCGAGAACGGCTGCCAGAGGCCGCCGTCGTCGAACGAGATGTAGACGCCCGTTTCGGTGGCGGCATAGAGCAACCCGGCACGCGCCGGATCGGCGCGCACGCTGCGCACCGGCTCGCCGTCGCGCAGGCCCGTGGTGATCTTCGTCCACGTCTTGCCGTAGTCCGTCGTCCGGAAGGCGTAGGGCGTGTACTCGCCACGGCGGTCACGACGGAAGGCGAGGTACGCGGTCCCCGCGTCGTGCGGTGAGGCGTCGATGTGATTCGACAGTCCTTCGCCGACGCCGGTGGGCGTCACATTCGTCCACGACTTCCCGCCATCTCGCGTCACCTGCACCAGCCCGTCGTCGGTGCCGACCCAGAGGACGCTGGCATCCCGGGGCGACTCGCTGATCGTCACGATAGTGTTGTAGATCTCGCCGCCCGCGCCCTCGTTGGTGATGGGGCCGCCGCCGAATCCCTGCGTGGCCTTGTCATTGCGGGTGAGATCGGGCGAGATCGGCGCCCAGTGCCGGCCGCGGTCGCTCGTCTTGAACAGCACGTTGCCGCCGTGATAGACGACGCGCCCGTCGTGCTGCGAGACGACAATCGGCGCCGTCCAGTTATAGCGATAGCGCGTCTGGTCGGACGGCTCGGTGAGGTTGAGCGCCGGATACGGCATGATCTCGCGCGGCAGCCCCGTCTGCATATCGAGCTCGTCGATGATGCCCTGATAGCAGCCGCCATAGACGTAGCGCGGGTTCTTGCGATCGACGCCCACGTTGGCGCTCTCGCAGCCGGGGCCCGACTGCCAGTCGTCGGCGCCGATGGACCCGCCGTCGGTGCGACTCTTGATGATCACCGACGAATTGTCCTGCTGGCCGGCGTACAGGCGGTACGGATAGACGTCGTCCACCGCCACGTGATAGAACTGCGCGGTCGGCTGGTTGTCCTGCGTGCTCCAGCTCTTGCCGCCATCGAGGGAAATCGACGCGCCGCCGTCGTTGGCGTTGATCACGTAGCGCGAATCGGACGGGTTGATCCACAGCTGGTGATTGTCGCCGTGTTTGGCTTCGACCGTCGCGAAGGTGCGGCCGCCGTCGATGGAGCGCATGACCGGCGCGTTCATCACCCAGACGACGTCGGCATTCCTGGGATCGGCGGTGATGTTCATGTAGTACCACGACCGCGTCTGAATCAGGCGGTCCTCGCTCAGTAGGCGCCACGTCTTGCCGGCGTCGTCCGACCGGTACAGCCCGCCCTTCTCCGCTTCGACGATCGCGTAGACGCGCTCCGGATTGGCCGGCGAGACGTCGACGCCAATCTTCCCCATCAGTTTCGGCAGCCCGTCGGTGAGGCGCGTCCACGTGTCGCCCCCGTCGGTGCTCTTCCAGATGCCACTCCCGGGGCCGCCTGAACGCACCATCCACGGCAGGCGCTGATGGTCCCAGAACGCGGCGTACAGCACGCGCGGATTGGTGGGATCCATGGAGAGCGCGCTGGCGCCACTCGTCGCATTCTCGCCCTTCAGCACCAGCGACCAGGTCTTGCCGCCGTCGCTCGACCGGTAGACGCCGCGATCGGGCGTCCCGGTCCACCGTTCACCCTGCGCCGCGACGTAGACGAGGTCGGCATTCCTGGGGTGCACGCGGATGTTGGAGATCTGCTTCGTCTTCTCGAGCCCAATGCGCACCCACGTCTTGCCCGCATCGGTAGACTTGTAGACGCCGTCGCCGAACGACGACGACTGGCCGCGCACGGCATGCTCGCCCGTGCCCACATACACGACATTCGGATCGGACTCGGCGACCGTGATGGCGCCAATGGAACTCGTCTTGAAGTAGCCGTCGGAGATGTTCCGCCAGCTCAGCCCCGCGTCGTCCGTCTTCCAGACACCGCCGCCCGTGTAGCCGGCGTAGTAGGTGAACGGCTGCCCCGTCACCCCCGTCACCGCAACCGCTCGGCCGCCGCGGAACGGACCGATGTTCCGCCACTGCAGGGCGCGGAACGCCGAGGAGTCGAAGGCCACCGCCGCGGCCGGCGCGACGGAGGGGGTCTTGGGGCGTTGCGCGCCCAGCGGGAGGGCGAGCAGGAGCGAGAGGGGGATCCAGGGGAGCCAAGGGAGCCGGGCGCGCATGTCGGGATTGGGTGGGAGGTCCAGTGCGAAATTTGCCCCGCGGCGCGCCCACGGCTAGCGGTCTGACCGCCGCCAACGATAGAAGGGGGCGCGGCGTACCTCTACGTCATCCCCGCCCCAACACGCCCGAGGACCTCTATGCGATTCCGTCTGGCTCTCCTCCTCTGCGGCGCCGCGACCTCGCTGCACGCGCAGGCGCTCGACTCGGCCGCCACGGCCGCCATGAAGTGGCGCAACGTCGGTCCGGCCAACTTCATGGGCCGCCTCTCCGACGTGGCCGGCATCCCCGGCCCCAGCAAGACCCTGTTCGTCGCCGCCGCGGCCGGCGGCGTCTGGAAGACGACCAACAACGGGCAGACGTGGCGCCCGGTCTTCGACGACAAGCGCGTCGCCTCGATGGGCGTGCTCGCGATCGCGCCGTCGGACACCCAGCAGGTCTGGCTCGGCACGGGCGAGCCGCACTCGCGCAACAGCATCGAACCCGGCGCCGGCATCTACAAGTCGGTGGACGGCGGGCTGACCTGGAAGCTGATGGGGCTCGAGAAGACCCAGCACATCGGGCGCATCGCGGTCGATCCGCGGAACCCGAACGTCGTGTGGGTGGCCGCCCTCGGCGCGGCCTGGAAGAGCAACCCCGAGCGCGGGCTGTACAAGACGACCGACGGCGGCACCACGTGGCAGCTGGTGAAGTTCGTCAGCGACAAGGCGGGCTTTGTTGACGTCATGATCGACCCGCGGAACTCCGACGTGGTGTACGCCGCCTCGTATGAGCGTCTCCGCACTCCGTACTCATTGAAGAGCGGCGGCCCCGGCTCGGCGCTCTGGAAGACGACGGACGGTGGCAAGACCTGGACGGAGATCACCGGCAACGGATTCCCGACGGGCCCAAAGGGTCGCCTCGGGCTCGCGCTGGCGGCGAGCAACCCCGACATCCTCTACGCGATGGTCGAGGCGGCCAAGCCGTCCAAGGACGGGAAGTTCGCCGCCGAGCGCGTGCCGGCCGACAACGGACTGTATCGCTCCGCCGACGCGGGCAAGACGTGGGTGAAGACGAACAACGCCAACGTGCGCCCGTTCTACTACTCGCAGGTGCGCGTCGATCCCACGAATCCCGATCGCGTCTACTTCTCGTCGACGCAGATGCAGGTGTCGGATGAAGGCGGCAAGAACGCGCGTCCCGCCGCGCAGTCGGTGCATGTGGACGACCACGGCATGTGGATCGACCCGAACGACCCGGAGCGGCTGGTCATCGCCAACGACGGCGGCATCGCGATCTCGTTCGACAAGGGCGGCAATTTCATCCAGCCGATGAACCTGCCGCTGGCCCAGTTCTACGAAGTCAGCTACGACATGCACGTGCCGTACAACGTCTGCGCCGGCGCGCAGGACAACGGCACGTGGTGCGGGCCGAGCCGCAGCAAGAACGGGTCGGTGAACCTGGCCTACTGGTTCACCATCTCCGGCGGCGACGGCTTCTACACGGCGCAGGACCCGACGAATTCCGACATCGCCTTCGGCGAATCGCAGGGGGGCAATGTCTCGCGCGTGAACGTCCGCACCGGCGAGCGCGCCGGCCTGCGCAAGCCGTCGTGGCAGGAGCAGTACAAGCGGTGGGAGGATTCCATCGCGATCGTGCGCGGCGACATCACCAAGCCCGCCACCAAGGAAGTGACGGCCGTGGTGAATGCGCTCAAGGCAAAGCAGAAGGCCGACTCGATGGACCTCGCGCTGCGCTTCAACTGGAACTCGCCGTTCTTCCTGTCGCCCCACAACCCGCAGACGTTCTACTTTGCGGGCAACCGCGTGCTCAAGAGCACCAAGCAGGGCGACGACCTGTTCCTGATCTCGCCCGACCTGTCGAAGAAGCTCACGGCGAAGATCGACACGTCGATGAACCTGACCGGCGGCATCACCCTCGACGCGACTGGCGCCGAGACGTACGGCACGGTGGTCGCGCTGGCCGAATCGTACGTGAAGCCCGGGCTGCTCTTTGCCGGCACCGATGACGGCAACGTCTGGAAGTCCACGAACGACGGCGCCGCGTGGGAGAACCTGAGCGCGCGCTTCCCCGGCCTGCCGGGCGAGCTGTACGTGGCGCGCATCGAGCCGTCGCACTTTGACTCGCTCACGTTCTACGTGGCATTCGACAACCATCGCTACAACGATTTCGCGCCGTATCTGTACGCGACCAACGACGGCGGCAAGACGTTCCGTTCGATCGCCGGCAACCTCCCCAAGGACATGCCGGGCGACTTCCTGCACGTGGTGCGCGAGGACCCGACCAACGCGAACCTGCTCTTCGTGGGGTCGTCGGTGGCGGTCTACGCGTCGCTCGACAAGGGCGCCACGTGGTCGCGCCTCATGAGCGGGATGCCGACGGTGCCCGTGTACGACCTCAAGATCCATCCGCGCGACCACGAACTGATTGCGGCCACGCACGGTCGCGGCATCTGGGTTGCCGACATCACGCCGCTGCAGCAGATGAACGCGACGGTGCTCTCCGCCGACGCGCACCTCTTTGTGCCGCGCACCGCGTATCAGTGGGGCGAGGAGCCGACGCGCATGGCGAGCGGCAACGGCAACGCGCAGGCATTCTTCGCGACGCCGAGCCCCGCGTACGGCGCCGACATCTTCTACAAGCTCGGGGCGGATGCGCCGTCGACGGTGCGCATCACGATTGCCAACGCCGCCGGCGACGAACTGGCCACGCTGAACGGCACGGGCGGCAGCGGCCTGCGCTCGGTCAACTGGAACTTCCGCAGCACCGCGCGGCCGCCGGTGGCGCCGGCGGCACTGTCGCCGTCGGAGAAGCGCGATTCGATCCTCAAGGCGACGCGCGCCCCGGCCGTGCTCGACTCGCTCGCCAAGGCCAACTACGACAGCACCGCGCTCGCGCGCACCCGGCAGTTGCTGAACCCGCCGGCCGGCGCGGGTTTGGGCGGACGCTTCGGTGGCGGCGGACGAGGCGGCGTGGGGTGCGAGCGTCCACTCACGCAGTGGGACATGTTCTGCGCTCGGCCGGGCGAAGGCCAGGCGCCTCGCCCGGGTGCGGCCGACGCGGCCGCCGAGGGCGGCGTGCAGCGCGGCGGCACCGAGACGGACGCCGTGAAGAAGATTTTCGTGCTGATCGGCCTCAAGGTGCCGGCCCCGGCGGGACGCGGTTTTGGCGGCTTTGGCGCCGGCGGCAGCGAAGCCAGCACCGGGACGTACCTCGTGACCCTGAAGGTGGGCGACAAGACGTACAAGCAGTCGCTGCGCGTCGAAGGGAACAGTGGCGACGGCAGCGCCGTTGCCCCCTTTGACGAGGACGACGACCGATAGCAGGCACCGCGTGTCGCGCACGGGGGATGGCGAGGTGGCCATCCCCCGTCGTGCGTCGGCGTTTTTCGCTGGCAGACCTCTCCCGAATGCGCGAGCTTCAAGCCCGGATGACCTGCTGCATCGCGCACCCGCACACTTCCCTCGCCTTCCCATGACGCGCCAACTGACTGCTTCACTGCGCACCCTCCTGCTCGCCGCCCCGTTCAGCGTGCTCGCGCAGGGCGCCATCGCACCGGCCAAGCCCGCTACACCCGCGAAGCCGGCCACCGCACCTGCCAAGCCCGCGACGCCCGCCAAGTCGGCGGCCGCCGATTCCGCCAAGGCGGCCACCGACACGACGCCCAAGTCGCCGTTCAACACCGAGGCCTTCGGCGGGCTGCGCGCGCGCAACATCGGCCCGGCCATGACCTCGGGGCGCATTGGCGCGCTCGCCGTGCATCCCAGCAACCCCGCGATCATCTACGTCGGCGCGTCGTCGGGCAACCTCTGGAAGTCGGTGAATGGCGGCGCCACCTGGCAGCCGATCATGGACCGCGAGGGCGCCTACTCCATCGGGTACATCGCCATCGACCCGCGCAATCCGAACGTCGTCTGGGTGGGGACGGGTGAGAACAACTCGCAGCGCTCCGTGGCCTACGGCGACGGCGTCTACAAGTCCGAGGACAACGGGCGCACGTGGAAGAACGTCGGCCTCAAGCAGTCGGAACACATCGGCAAGATCGTGGTGGATCCGACCAACAGCGACATCGTGTACGTCGCCGCGCAGGGTCCGCTGTGGAGCGCCGGCGGCGATCGCGGCCTGTACAAGACCAGCGATGGCGGCAAGACGTGGGAACAGGTGCTGAAGATCAGCGACCACACGGGCGTCTCCGACGTCGTCGTCGATCCGCGCAACCCGAAGGTGCTGGTGGCGTCGTCGTACCAGCGCCGCCGGCATTTCTTCACGCTCATCAACGGCGGCCCCGAGAGCGCGATCCATCGCAGCACCGACGGCGGCAAGACGTGGACGAAGGTGAACACCGGCCTGCCGAGTGAGGAGCTGGGGCGCATCGGCCTCGCCATCTCGCCGGTGAACCCCGACATCCTGTACGCCAACGTCGAGGCCGCCAATCGCAAGGGCGGCGTCTATCGCTCCATCGACAACGGCGTGACGTGGGAGAAGCGCTCGGACTTCAACCAGGGCTCGATGTACTACGGCCTGGTCTGGGCCGATCCAGTGAACGTGGACCGCATCTACATCCCCGACGTCTACACCCAGGTGTCCGACGACGGCGGCCGCACGCTGCGCCAACTGGGGCAGCGCAGCATGCACGTGGACAACCACATCCTGTGGGTGGACCCGAAGAACACCGACCACCTGCTGATGGGCAACGATGGCGGGCTCTACCGCAGCTGGGATCGCGGCGGCACGTGGGCGTTCTATGAGAACCTGCCCATCACGCAGTTCTACGACGTGGACGTGGACTACGACCTGCCGTTCTACCACATCGCCGGCGGCACGCAGGACAACTACTCGCTGCACGGTCCGTCGCGCACCCGCTCCGATCACGGCATCCTGAACCAGGACTGGGTGGTGACGCAGGGCGGCGACGGCTTCGTCTCGCGCATCGACCCCGAAGATCCGAACACCGTCTACGCCGAGGCGCAGCACGGCGCGATGGTGCGCGTGGACCGTCGTACCGGCCAGCGCATCGGCATCCAGCCCACCACCGAGCCCAACGAGCCGCCGGCGCGCTGGAACTGGGACACGCCCATCCTCATCTCGCCGCATTCGCACACCCGGCTCTTCACCGCGTCGCAGCGGCTGTATCGCAGCGAGGATCGCGGCAACACGTGGACGGCCGTCTCGGGCGACCTCTCGCGCCAGATCGACCGCAATGCGAAGCTCGTGATGGGCAAGCTCTGGGGCCCCGACGCGGTGGCGAAGAACCAGTCCACGGCGCTCTACGGCAACATCAGCGCCATCTCCGAGTCGCCCAAGACCGAAGGGCTGCTCTACGTGGGAACCGACGACGGCCTCATCCAGGTGAGCGAAGATGGCGGCAAGAACTGGCGCCGCGTCGACTCGCTGCCGGGCGTGCCGAAAGACGCCTATGTCGCACGTGTGAAAGCGTCGCAGCACGACGCGAAGACGGTCTACGTGGCCGTCGAGAACCACCAGAATGGCGACTACAAGCCGTACCTGCTCAAGAGCACCGACGCCGGACGCACCTGGACGTCGATCAACGGCGACCTGCCGGCGCGCGGCTCCAGCTATGCGTTCGCCGAGGACCATGTGGATCCGAACCTGCTCTTTGCGGGCACGGAGTTTGCCGCGTGGGCCAGCAAGGACGGCGGCAAGCACTGGTTCAAGCTTCCCGGGCTCCCGACCATCGCGGTGCGGGACCTGGTGATCCAGAAGCGCGAGCACGATCTCGTCATCGCGACGTTCGGCCGCGGCTTCTACGTGCTGGACGATTACACCCCGCTGCGCCGCGCCACGACGGCGTCGCTCAAGGTGGCCGGCGTCGAGCCGGTGCGCCGCACCTGGTTGTACATCACGACGCAGAGCTACGGTGGCCGCGGCAAGTCGTTCCAGGGCGAGAAT
Source organism: Gemmatimonadaceae bacterium (assembly GCA_036504815.1). NCBI lineage: Bacteria > Pseudomonadati > Gemmatimonadota > Gemmatimonadia > Gemmatimonadales > Gemmatimonadaceae > Gemmatimonadaceae bacterium. Next base: position 46,907 of record DASXUN010000020.1, read on the forward strand.
TTCTACACGGCCGACAATCCGCCCTTCGGCGCGGTGATCAACTACTACCTCCCCGAGGCGCTGAAGACGAAGCAGGCCAGGCGCGTCGAGGCGGAGAAGGCGGCGGAGAAGGCGGGCAAACCGATCAGCTATCCCGCGATGGCCGCGCTGAAGGCGGAGGCGCTGGAAGAGGCGCCGACAATCCTCCTCACCATCTATGACTCAACCGGCGCGGCGATTCGCACCCTGACCGGACCGACGGGCAAGGGATTCCAGCGCGTCGCGTGGGATCTGCGCATGGCGGCCGGCACACTGGGCCGCGCCCGCCCCGCCGGCGGCGAGGGCGAGGGCGACGGCGGCGGCTTCGGGCCAAGCGGTCCGTACGTCGCTCCCGGCACGTACGCGGTGACGGTGGCGCAGCGCGTCGACGGCGTCGTCACGCCGATCGGCACGAAGCAGACCATCGAGGTGCTCAACGATCCCGCCGGCACGGTGACGATGGCCGAGCACGCGGCGCGGGCGAAGTTCATGACGCGCCAGCGCGAGCTGCAGCGCCACGTGAGCGGCGCCGTGGAGCTGGCCACCGCCACGCAGACTCGGCTCGACGCCATGAAGCGCGCCGCCGATCAGGCCCCGGCAGTGCCGGCGGCCGTGGCGGGAGACGTGCGCGCCGCGATCAAGACGCTCCGCGGTATCGTCGAGGCGCTGCGCGGCGATGACATCCTCGCCGCGCGCTACGAGGCGACACCGCCGTCCCTTAGCGAACGCGTGGGCGTCGACATGGGGCGCTCGCTCAGCATGCCGACGAACACGATGGAGCGCGATCTCGCCATCGTGGCCGAGCAGCTGGGGCCGCAGGTGACGGCGCTGCGCGCGCTCGTGCAGGAGACCATCCCGAAGATCGAGACGGCGCTCGAGAAGGCCGGCGCACCGTACACGCCGGGGCGCGTGCCGGAGCCGGGTCGGTAGGACACGCTGGCCTTTTTCACCACGGAGGCACGGAGAACTACCTGAGGGCCACAGAGGACTACCACAACTGGTGGTAACGACATCGCGCCACGCAATCTCTGCGTGGCGCGCGTTGTTACTCCAAGAAGTTGCAGTTTCTCCGTGGCCCTCAGGCGGTTCTCCGTGCCTCCGTGGTGAAGAAGGCCAGATCGCGCCTACGCCCCGATCAGCACGCCGTATCCGCGTCCGCGCGCGTCCACCGGCCACGACGTCACGACCTCGCCGTGACTGATGCCGAAGATCACGTCGTTGAGATGCGTCACGATGCAGACGTGGTTGGGCACCACGCGCACCTGTTCGCCCACCTGCGGCCGCCAGTCGGTGTTCGCCAGGTCGAGGATGCCGTGCTCCTCGCTCATCCGCGACACGATGACCTCCGGCCGGTCGAGCAGCGCGCCCCACCCTTCGCCGCCGGCGCCGCGGATCGGCTCGCGCCCCAGCGCCTTGGCGCCGGCGTCAATGACGGCCTGTCCGGGGACGCTCGTGCTCACCACAGTGGCCAGCACCGTGAAGGCGCAGTCGGCCCACTTGCACGCCCCGATTTCGGCGGTCGTGCGGTCGTTGTAGACGTACGTTCCCGGGCGAATCTCGGTGACGCCCGTGATCTCGTGCGAGCGCCACATGGTAGGCGTCGAACCGCCGCTCACCACGGCCGGCGGCAGGCCGGCGTCCGCGAAGGCCTCTAGTGCCTCACCCACGCGATGGCGCAGCCGCGCCAGCGCCGCGTCCTGCGACATCACCGGCTCGCGGATGTGTCCGGGGTAGAACGCAATCCCCGAGAACTCGAGGGGCGGATTGGCGGCGACATGCCGCGCCAGGGTGATGGCGTCGTCCAGGGACGGCACGCCGACGCGGTGCATCCCGGCGTCGAACTCCACCGTCACCGCCACGGCCCGGTCGTGGCGCACCGCCGCGGCCGCGAGTTCATCGATGGCATGCGCCGAGTCGAGCTGCACGCGCAGGGCCACGTCCTCGCGCACGGTGAAGAGCCGGTCGAGCTTCGCGTGGCCGACCACCGGATAGGCCACCAGCAGGTCATCGGTGGCCTGCTGCATCACGGTGGCCTCGTGCGGCGTGGCGCAGGTGAGGCCGGCGGCGCCGCGACGGACCTGCTCGCGTCCCACGTGCACCGACTTGTGCGTCTTGGTGTGCGGCCGGAGGGCGAGGCCGTGCGCGTCCGCGTACGACTGCATCGCGTCCAGGTTGTGCGCCATCACGTCGACGTCGACGAGCGGCACGGGGGTTTCGAGTTGATCAAGGGTCATAAGGCCTTCTCTGCCGGTACGGGTCACGGGCGTGGACGTTGCGGCGCGCTCAGTAGATCAGCTCAGCCCAACGGCCTTCCCCGACCAGCGTCGCCCGCTGCCGCGTGTCGACGGCGACGTCGATGTGCCGCAACTCCGTGTCGCTGTCCTCGGCGGTGAAACGCGTGGACCTCACTACCGTGACGCTGATGGGATCTTTCGTGTCGTAGTCCTTGAGCTGCATCGTGTTCTCCCGGTGTGCCGTCATCGATGGTCCGAATCGCATCGGGCACATAGTCGGGGGACCGTTGAGGCGGCGCACGCCTTGCGGGCGATGAGCCGACACGCATACCGCGAATGCTCCGGCACAACCCTAAGATACACGCGCGGCGAGGGCGACGGAGGGGTCGGACCGGCAGCATCCGCCTTGCGCCTGCTGCGTTGTTAGTTGGCACGCAGGACAACCGGCGAGATGCGCCCATCCGTAAGCAAAACGGGGCTGCAGAGGGCGACGAGTGCCGTCGGAGTCGTGCCACCCTGCACGGCAGTGACTACTCGTCCGGGCGAAACTCGGCACGAGCGCATCGGGGCGCGCGACGTTCACCCCAAGGTTGTCTCTCGACGCCACTGGGCCGGTCGGGCGCAACGCTTTCCAGCATCAGGAGCTCGGCAAACGCGCGACCTTCAGCATGCGATCGCCGACGCAGATCCAGCAGGTCCATTCCGGCGGCACGGCGGGCCAGTCGTCGCAGTGAAGTCCTATCCGCCATGCCGAGACGCCGCGCGAGCTCCTGCGAGGAGGCGCATTCATGCAGCGATGACGCCAATATCACGGCGAGTCGTACCCGATCGCACAGCCAGCCTACGGAGTGTCCGCATGTCGTATGAGAGCGCCGATGCAACGTGGCGCGGCTGATTTGGAGGTGTGAAGCCAGTCGTTTCGCACAGAGTTGGTCGAGGCCAACCGCGAACATCGCGTTCACAAGACCGGCGGCACGCCCGGTCTGGCTCGCCTCTGCAAGCAGTTCCCGCGCTTTCGCTTCGGTGTTGCGCGGCAGAGTCAGGAACTGGTGACGCGGCATCGCACGCCTGGGGCTCGCGGGCACCTCCGGGAACGCTCGTCGTCCCGGCGTCTCGGCTGCGGACATCGGTTCCTCCTCGAACGTATGCGTACCAACTGCGGATTGTCGGTCGTCCGCGCCAGAGGTCCGATACATCGCCTGCCCGCGACCGCGAGGCCGCCCCGGTCGCGTCCTTCCACAGCCGAACTTGCTTATTACATTATGTCACTTTCTAGGCACCCGTCAAGCCGGTGAGACATTTTGCGGGCTTGCCTCCGCCACGCCACCTGTTATGCTATGCCACTCGTTGCATTCCTGACGCGGCCACGGGAAGTGTGTCCATCGAACGGAGGGGACGATGCGCAATCGCATGGGGTTGCTACTTCGCGGGTTGGTGGTGGGGTTGGGTGCACTGGCGCTGGTGACAACGCCATCGTCCGCGCGTGCCACACCGCGAGGATGTGTGTTGTGTGGGTCGACCTGCAGCTACGCGGGCATCGCGTGCATGCAAATGTGCGGCGTGATGGGCGCGACCTGCGAATGGACGGGATCTTGCCTCGGCAACAACGGCACGTGGTATCCCGCGACCATTACCTGCTTCTACGAAGCGTAGACTAGGCCCCCAGGCCGCACGCTGGCGCAACCATTGCGAACAGTGGCGCGCCGACCGTGCGGCTTTTGACACCCCTGGTGCCATCGGATTCCCCCGATCCCTCACCCGGTGAATTCATCGAGGCTCACTCCGATGACCGCGCGTCTTGAGCGCACCCTGAATCTGCTTCTCACGTCCGCCGCCGTCTGCATTGCCGCGGTACTCCTGTACCGTGAACTGCGGCCTGGCGTGTCTGTGGCGATCGATGACGGCCCCTTACGCGCAACCCGCTTTATCGAATGGCCCGAGGCGATGACCCTCGGTCGATTGAGTGGAAGTTCCTCGGCGACGCTTCAGGTACTGGTCTTCTCCGACGTGGAATGTCCTGGTTGCCGTGCATTCCACTCGCTCGCGCGGACCGTGCAGCAGGCGGACAGCCTATCGCTCGCCGTGCGGCTGATCCCGTTCCCCCTGCCGCAACACCGCTTCGCAACCCCCGCGTCGCGCTTGCTTGAATGCGCTCGAAGTGAGGGGTACTTCGATACCATGTTGGACGTGTTGTACTCCCACCAGGATTCACTCGGATTGAAGGATTGGGCGTCGTTTGCCGAGGAGGCCGGGTGGCCCGCCGGGATGCGCGCCGATCGGTGCGCGATGAGCAGCGAACCGGTCCCGTACCTCACCGACGCGAAGGCATTCGGCGAGCGGGCCGGCGTCCGGGCGACGCCGACCGTCGTCGTAAATGGATGGCGACTGAACCGCGTGCCGACGCAGGCCGAACTGTTCGAGGCACGGGACCGCGTTCGAGCCGGCCGGAACGCGTTTGGCGACACGACGCGCTAGCGCGCTCGACGGAGCGCCGTAGCTTCCTTGTCACCGGGATTGCGGAGAGACAACATGCTAAGACTGGTGCTCGCGTGGAGCGTGTGGCTTGCTGGATCCTCGGCGCAAGCGCAGGCGGTATTCCAGTCCACAGGGGATGTCGAAGCAACCGTCCAGGTGATCTACAAGGGGCTGTTCGCCGGCGTCACGCTGCCGAAGGAAGTGCGGGACAGTGCAGTACGGGTGATTCGTGCTGAACACACGCGCCAGGTCGCGATCGACGGACGCGCACCGGGGGCGTGGGATCGGCGCATCGCGCTGAATCGCTGGCGAGATTCGACCCTGCGTGTCCTCCTGCGGAACGACGCGGACCGCAAGACGTTCAATGCAAACGCCGAGCGACTTCGCCCACAGGGTCGTCCTCCGCAGTAACGGGAAACGCGGCGTGCGCCGGCCGAGTGCGCTCTCGCTGATTGTGGGCGTCACCAGCGCTTTCCTTCCGTCCCTCGCATCGAGTCAGATCGAACCGAGTGGATCGGAGGTCAGGGTGCTGGGGCGGGTTGTCGACGACCTCGACCGACCTATCGCGGGCGCGGCGGCGACGTGCGAACCTCACGTTGCCGACGCACCCATGAGGTCGGAGAGCGACGGGCACGTCCTCGTCCGATGTGGAAACGACGGCTCCGGGAGTTGGCGCATCCGCCTCCGTGCGATCGGCTTCTCGCCTCGCGTCGTGGTAGTCACGGCGGCGGAACTCCGCGCGGGCCAGGCTCCGCGGTGGGTGCTGCAGCCGCACATTCAGGATGTCGGCGCCGTTCGCGTCGTCGCGGTGCGACCCCGCCCTCCGCGTGACGACGCACGCACTGGCCGGCAGCCGGGGGCGAACGAAAGCCTCGTCGACATGGGAACTGGAATGTCCGGTGACGTGACGGGGAACGCCGGGGCGTCGCTTTCGTCCATCGCTGCGCTCGTCGCCCCGCCCGGTGCAAATGGTTTGCGGGCGATCAGCGCGTTCGGGCAAGGGGGAGACCAAAACCGTGGCGCTCTGAACGGCGTCGACTTCGAGGGCGAGCTGCCCCGTGATGGACTCCGGCGGGCCGTTCGCCTCTCAACGTACGACCCCCGCGTGGGCCGCTTCAGCGGGATCCTGCTCAGCAGCACCATCGGCAGCGGCTCCTCCGTGCGACTGCGAGCCACGCGCTGGTCCGCCGAGTACGGCGTGCCCGCCAACCTGAGCGGCGATCACACGACCAAGCGGGCGGTGGCCAGCGTCACCATGAGCGGTCCGCTCCCAAGGATAGCCAAGTTCGCGAATCTTTCGGCGCAGGTCAGCCTGGCGCCGGACGCCGGATACTCGGTGCTATCGCAGCCTGCCACTCGGGCGGGAGGCGGTTCGCCCTCCTTGGCGACTGTGGAGGGGTTACGTCGCGCCAACGAGCTGTTTGGTGCAACTCCCGAACCCCGCGCGGCGCGGCTGGATCGGACCGCGATCGGCGCCTCGGCGATCACGCGGGTGGACCTTACCAAAGCGGGCGAGTCGGGGTCGACAACCGATGGTACTTTGTTCTACCTGCTCTCTCAGGCCTCGATCCGAGCAACTCCGGGGGTGGGGCTGTCACCGTGGACCGCGTGGTCGCGCACGGTCCGGACGCAATCGGCGGCATCCCAGACCACGCTGGTGTGGGCGCCCTACATTCGCAGCATGCTCGGCGAAGCACGGCTGTCATATTCCGTCAACACGAGCAGTTCGACGCCGAGCTTCCTGGCACCCGAATTGAACGTGATGGTCGTGGACAGCGTTACGAACGCAGTTGGTCTCGCGATGCTTGGCGGCGCGTCACTGGGGATCAGCCGGACCGCGAAGCAGCAGTGGCTCGCGAGTTGGGATGCGTCGTGGATGACGCGTGACCGTCGGCATCGGTTCAATGCCTTCACGGATGCGATTGCGTACGACGTTGCCGTTACCCAGCAGATGGGTTCGACGGCAGCGTGGAATTTCGCATCGCTGGATGCGCTCACGAGGAATCACGCAACCTACTTTGAACGACTTGACGTTCATCCGACGGCGAGACTGCGGGCGCTGCGAGGATCGGTCGCCCTCTCGGACGTGATGACCCTGAGTCAGCAGGCACGTCTCGGCGGCGCCGAGGAAGGGCGCGGCCTCACGCTGCAGCTGGGCCTTCGACTTGACTGGGACCGTGGGGGGCGCGGGGCTACCCGCGACCATCGTGCGGACTCCGTGTTCGCCATTCGCACGGGCGTGGTGAGCGCGACGACCCGATTGGCTCCCATGCTTGGATTCACGTGGGGGCGCGGCGTCGTGACGCTCTCCGACAATGGGTTTGTCACCGACACGCGCACCAAGATCAGCGGCGGCATCCGCGTCTATCGCGGCGTGACCGAACCGCTCTCTCACATCCCGGTCTTCCAAGTCAGTGATCGCAGCGCACCGCGGGAACTTCGCTGCACCGGGGACGCGGTACCGCCAGCGCCGTACGGGTGGCCCTCAACCGTCGCGTTGCCCGACCGCTGCCTGTCTGGCGTGCCGGTTTTGTTGACGGCGCCGGGCCGCGGCATCACGGCTGCTGCGCGCTCGTACGAACCAGCGAGATCCACTCGAGCGGAGCTGAGGGTGCGACATGTCGTCGGTGCCACGCTGGTCCTGCTCGCGGGCGTCTCGGTGGCCGAAGGTGCCTCCGGCGTGCAAGCCGTGGATCGCAACCTGCGGGAAATGCCCACTTTCGTGCTCGGCGAGGAGGGCGCTCGCCCCGTGTTCGCGCCGGTGACGGCGATCGATCCGCGGAGCGGTCGCATCTCGCTCGGCGGGTCTCGCGTCGACTCGACGTACGCGGCAGTTCTGGAGCGCCATTCCGATCTCGGCGCGCGCTTCCTACAGCCAACCATTGGCCTCACGTGGCGCTCGCGGCCGGGGCGGGCTTTGTCGCCGGTCTCGGCCGCCTCAGCCGACCTCGGGAATGCGCTGACGGTGTCCTATGCGCTGACGGAGGGCAGGTCGCAGGTCACCGGCTTCACCGGACCCACAATCGGGGATCCGCGACGTGCGCAGTGGTCGCGCCAGCAAACGCCGCAGCACGCGGTAGTCGTCGAAGCCACCGCGCTCCTCGGCGCGCATGTGAGGTTCTCGGCGCTGTTCCGGGCGACGTCTGGATACCGTTACACTCCGATGGTTTCAGCTGACGTGAATGGAGACGGCCTCGCCAATGATGCGGCGTTCATTTCGCCGGCGCTTGAAGTTGCCCGACTCGAGGACGGGCATGCTCGCCAGTGCGTGCGACGACAGCGAGGTCGGATTGCGGCCCTCAATTCCTGTAAATCGGGCTGGGGCCTCGCGCAGAACTCGCTGGCGGCCACCTTGGCTCCGGGGTTCCTCTTCGGCAGCGACCGCGTGGCTTTCACGATCCTCGTCAGTAATCCGATTACCGCACTCGACCGCCTCGTGCACGGAGGCGGCGCCCTCCGCGGATGGGGGCTGACGAATCTGCCGGATCCAACACTCCTGGTGCCGGCGTCCTTTGATCCGGCGCGGCGGGCGTTCACATACCAGCTCCGCACCGCGTTCGGACGCTCCGACCGAAGGGACAACTACGTGGTCAATCCGCTGCGACTCATCGTTGACACGCGGATTACCATGGGACCACCACTTGAGGACGAGTGGCTGCGTCTGTTCGTCCGGGATCTACGACATGACGGTAGGGTGCCGAAGGCGGAGGAGTTTCAGGAGCAGCTGGTGAGCAACGCCGAGGCGTTTGGAGGCACCGAGGGGATGCTGCTGCTTCGTCTCCAAGAGCAACTCGGCCTGACGAGCGTCCAAGCTGAGTCGCTGCGAAGCATCGAGCAAGAACGGCGTACCTACCGCCTGGCAAACTATCTTCCCCTCGCGACCAGCCTCGCAGCGAGAAAGCCAGAGGTCGGTTCTCGCGCGCTGCGGAAGCTCTACGGCGACGCGGTCCGGAGCTCGCTCGAGCACTCCTTTGTCATTCGGCAGCGGATTCGGGAGGTGCTGACTGACGAACAGGAATCCTGGCTCCGGATGCGCCGCATCGCCTTGCTGCTGTTCATGACCCGCGCGGAGGCCGAACGCACTTGGTCAGGTCGTCAGGTGCTGCCGCAGTAGTGTCAAGACGTCGCACGCCTGACTGGCGCGACCCGACGGCCGGAGGAGCTCGCTCACTCCCTTATCGCCGGAAGAGGTAGCTGGCTTTCAGGAAGAAGGCGTCGTCGCGGCGCACGAGGTGCTCGAACCGCATTGGTTCGGGCTCGGTCATGCGCGCGCCGTATCCTACATAGAATACGGTGCCGGGCTGCGGCTGGTACAGGACCAGCCAGTCCACGCGGAAGGCATTGCTGCGATACGCGCCGGCGCTCGCCCAGCCGCCGGCGCTGCGCCGCAACAGCGGATACCCCGTGCGTCCCTCGTCCCGCAGGTCGAGCATCGCCTCGCTGACGTACTCGCCGATGACCCGCGCCGAAAGCGCGCGCGTGGCCTGATACTCCAGCTTCAGGCGCGGATTCCGGAACAGTCCGACGGCGCCGCCGCCGTGCTTGCGGTCGTACTCCTGCATCTGGTACGTCGCGCTCAGCCGCAGCTGTTCGGAGGCCCGCAACTCCGCGCCCACCTGGACGAAGACAATATCGGCCGACGCCCACTCGTAGAAATTCTCGTCCTGCCCCCACAGCAGCAGCGTGTTGAACTGCAGCCAGCGAAACTGCGGCGACGCGACCCGAACGGCGTAATCGCGATTCGGGAGGCGCGGCGTCCCCGTGAACGGCAGGGTGTCGATGCCGCCGCCGGGGCGCGGGGCCGCGATGCGGTAGAGCGCGCCATAGTATCGGGGGTCGTAGCCGAAGCTCTCGAGCAGCCAGGACAGCCCGACGTTCCACCCACCGCGCATATTGGCGTCGAGATTGAAGTGCAACTGCTTGTCACGCGCATCGCCGCGCTCGAGGAAGCGGTCGTAAAACCAGACGCCGCCGATCTGCATGTTCGGCGTCACCGTCTCCAGCCACCCGCCCGCCGGCCGGAAATGCGTGTACCGCGGGTGGATGCTCAGATGCGTTTGTCCGACGCGCCGCAGGAAGCCGCTCTCGGTGCGAAAGTCGGGGTGGAGGCCCGTGAGACTGGTGGTCCACCCGAAGGCGCGCCCGTTGCGTGACGTCCGCAGGTCCCACAACGGCGCGCTGACCGTGCGCCCGTCGCGCTCGGTGCGCGAGCCGGCCGCCTGCAGGCTCGCCGAGTAGATGCGTCCGCGCACCACGTTCACGTCGACGTCGAGCACCCGATTGCTGTTGCCGCCGTCCACGCGGTCGGTGTACAGCACGCCGGCGCGCCCCTGCGCGCCGAGGTCGCGCGTGAGGCGCAGGATGTTGAACAGCGGCCGGTCACGCCCCGTGGTGCTCGCGGCGCGATCGTCCAACGCGGACAGGTAGCCGAGGTTGGTCGCGCCGACCTTGCCAGTGAGCTTCATCGCCGCCACGGGCTGCACCACCCGGCGCGTGTAGACGAGACCGTTGGGCGCACGCAGCTGCTCGATGCCATCCAGGAAGAAGGGACGCTTCTCCGGATAGGAGAGGGCTTGTCGGGGATCGTACACAAACTGCCCCTCGTCGGCCTCGACCTGCGAAAAATCGGGGTTCACGGCGCCGTTGAGGGTGAGGTTGTTGGTGATTCCCCACCTAACGTTGGCGCCGACGTCGGGATCGTTGCCGCGATACGTCCAGCGGCCGTCGGCGTCACTCGGCCGGCCATTCACGCGATCGGTGACTTCCGGGGTCAGGTCGAGCACGAGCCCGCGGCGCATGCCAGTCAGTCCCGTCAGCCGTCCCGACTGCGCGAGGAACGAGGCGCCGGCCCGCTGCGCCGGCGCCCAGCTGTCCTCGGAGCCGGCGTGCTGCACCACCCGCGTCACATTCAGCCCCCACGCCTGCGAGGCGGCCGACTGGTAGCGCAGGGACTTGAATGGCACCCGCACCTCGACCTCGTAGCCCCACGACGTCAGTCGCCCCTTCGACTGAAAGACGAAGTCGGGGCTGAAGTCCACGCTCTCGCGCGATTGCACGCGATTCATGAAGCTGCTGGTCGCGAGCTGCCCCGCCTCCTTCAGCACCCCGTCGGCCTGGACGCCAAGCGGATTGACCATCAGGACGGTGGCCTGCCGTCCATCATTGAACGTGCCGATCAGCAGCTGCACATAGTCGTCGCTGTCGATGCGGTCGCGCTCGGCGAGCGTGGCGCGCACCTCGCCGTGCGCCTCGAAGGCGCGGATGCCGAAGTGCATGGCGGTCGGCGAATACCAGACGAGCACCTCGGTGCTGTCCAGCGCCGCGATGCCGTCCTTCGGCGAGAACTGCGAGAAGCCGGTGAGCCGCGCCGCGCGCGACCAGGCGGGCTCGTCGAGCACGCCATCCACCGTGATGGTCGCCTCGATGCGCGGCGGCGCCACCGCGACCTCGCCCCGCCGGCCGTGGTGGACCAGCGTCGAGTCGGCCGGCGGCAGCTGCAGCGCGGTCAACGAGGCAAGGACGGCAAGGATCGTCGGCAGCATGATGGGGGAGTGCGGGGGGACTGCACCCTTACGCAAGCGGCGCGCGAGATGCTGACATAAGTTAGCACCTCATGGAGACCATGAACTTCGCCGCGATCCCGACGCCCAAGGGGCCGGAGGAACAGGGCGACCTCGGCTTTGGCGCCGTCGTCTCGACCGCGAGCCGGAAACGCCTGCTGAACCAGGACGGCAGCTTCAACGTGCGGCGCGTGGGCTTGCCGTGGACGGAGGTGGTCAGTCTCTACCACAGCGCCCTGACGCTGACCTGGCCCGCCTTCTTTGGCTGGGTGGTGCTGATCTACCTCGGCATCAACCTCGTCTTCGCGGTGCTGTACCTGCTGTGCGGCAGCAGCGCCATCGTCGGACCCGACATCGCCTCGATGGGCGGGGCCTTCGGGCGCGCCTTCTTCTTCTCGGTGGAGACCTTCGCCACCATCGGGTACGGCAACATCAGCCCGCACGGGCTGGCGCCGCACCTGGTCATGACCGTCGAGGCGCTCGTCGGCGTGCTGGCCCAGGCGCTGATCACCGGCCTCTTCTTCGCCCGTTTCGCCCGCCCGACCGCGCAGATCACGTTCAGCCGGCACGCGGTCATCGCGCCGTTCCGCGACGGCAAGGCGCTGATGATCCGCATGGCGAACCGTCGCAAGAACGAGCTCATCGAGCTCAAGGCCTCGCTTTCCTTCTCGTTCCTGGACAGCTCGAGTGGCGTGGCCATGCGCCGCTATCGTCCGCTCACGCTGGACCGCGGCGAAGTCACCTTCTTCCCGCTCGCGTGGACCATCGTGCACCCCATCACCCCCGCGAGTCCGCTCTGGGGCCTCGACGCGGCGGCGCTGCAGGAGAAGGACGCGGAGATCCTGCTTCTCCTCTCGGGGACGGACGACACGTTCGCGACGACGGTGCACGCCCGCACCTCGTACAAGCCCCACGAGCTGCGCTGGGACGCGAAGTTCACGAACATCTTCAACCCGCCCGACGCGGCGGGCGTGATGTCGCTCGACATCAGCCGCCTCGACGAGGTGCAGCCCGTCGCCTGAGGCGCCTCGCCCGTTGAGGCACGGCGGGGGAGGCCGGCTGGCCTCCCCCGCGCCACATCACCCGTCGGCGTGCTTGTCGGTGTGCCGCGCCGCCACGTGGTGTGGCTTGCGGCGCTTGGGCTTGCGGGCGGCGAGGATCGTTCCGCGGCAATGCTTCGTCCCGCAGAAACAGGCGTAGCGCGCCTCGTCCGCCGCCGTCTCGGTGCCGTCGCGCTCGTAGGCGTAGTCGTAGAAGAGCTCGGCGCCCTTGGAGATGGGACGGATCGCACAGATGAACACCCGGCCGCGCGTGATGACGGCCTCGCAGTTCGGCGTGCACGAGTGGTTGATGAAACGGGCATCGTTGCCGCCCACCGACGCATCGATCACCGTCTGCCGCGACACCGAGAACAGGAAGGTGTGGTGCCGTGTCATCGTCGCGTCGTCGTAGCGCGCGTCGGCAACGGCGTGCGAGATGCGCTCCCCCAGATACTCGATGACGCGCTCGCCCTTCTTTATGTCGCGGGTGGCGAAGGCGCCGCGCCCGGCGATGGCGGAGCGGCGGATCTTGAACGGGACGGCGTCGGGCTGCGAACGAGGCGGCATGGAGTGGGGGCGGAAGGATGGTGCAAGCTAATCGCCCGCAAAGACTGGACCAACGAGGGCACAGGCTGGCGTGAGCCGCCGGCTTCGTGCATCGTGCTCCCATGCCTCAATCCAGCGTGAATCCCGCCACCGGCGACATCCTCGCCGCGATTGCCGACCATACTGACGCCGACGTCGAACGCCTCGTGGCGCGCGCGGCGGCCGCCGCCCGCAACTGGCGCGCCACCTCGCACGCCGAGCGGTCGGCGATGCTGCGCCGCCTCGCCGACCTGCTCGACGGCGAACGCGAGGCGCTGGCGCGCCTCGCGACGCTCGAGATGGGAAAGCCCATCGTCGCCTCGCGCCAGGAAGTGGCCAAGTGCGCCCTCCTCTGCCGCTACTACGCCGACGAGGCGCCGGCGATGCTCGCGCCCGAGCGCGTGCGCCGCGACGGCGTGGAGGACGGCGCCGTGCACTTCCTCCCGCTTGGCGTGCTGCTCGCCATCATGCCGTGGAATTTCCCCTACTGGCAGGCCATCCGCGCCGCGGCGCCCGCGCTCGCCGCCGGCAACGTGGTGATGCTCAAGCACGCGTCGAACGTGCCGCAGTGCGCGCTGGCCATTGAACGGTTGTGTGTGGCGGCGGGCGCCCGCGACGGCGCCTTCACGACCCTGCTGATCAACGGCGCGCGCGCCGGCGCGTTGATCGACGATCCCCGCATCGCGGCCGTGACGCTCACCGGTTCCGAAGCCGCCGGACGCGATGTGGGTGCGCGCGCCGGCCGAGCCGTGAAACCGTGCGTGCTCGAACTCGGCGGGAGCGACCCGTTCGTCGTGCTGCCCAGTGCCGACCTGGCCGCGGCGGCCGAAACCGCCGCGCGCGCCCGCTGCATCAACAATGGCCAGTCGTGCATCGCGGCCAAGCGCTTCATCGTCCACACCGACATCTTCGACGCGTTCGCCGAACGGTTCGTCGCCGCGATGCGGGCGCTGGCGATGGGCGATCCGCTGCTCGACGGCACCGAGATGGGTCCGCTCGCCACGGCGTCCATCCGCGCCGAGGTGGTCGATCAGGTGCGACGCACCGTTGCCGCCGGCGCGCGCGTCCTCTGCGGCGGCGAGGTGCCCTCGGGTCAGGGGCACTTCTACCCGCCCACCGTGCTCGCCGACGTGCCGCTCGACTCCGCCGCGGCGCGCGAGGAAGTGTTCGGCCCGGTCGCGCCGCTCTTCCGGGTCGCCAGCGCCGATGACGCGCTGGCGCTGGCCAACGACTCGGCCTTCGGGCTGGGCGCGTCGGTCTGGACGCGCGATCCCGCCGAGGCGCGTCGCTTCGCCGCGGGTATCGAGGCCGGATCGGTCTTCATCAACGCGATGGTGGCCAGCGATCCGCGTTTCCCGTTCGGCGGCGTCAAGGCGAGCGGCGTCGGGCGCGAACTGGCCCGCGAGGGGTTGCGCGCCTTCGTGAACGTGAAGACGGTGCGCGGCGCGCCCTAGCGCCGCCGCGCGCCTACCGCGGCCGCAGGAAGAAGCGCCGCGTCGCCTTCCACCAGCGCGACCAGCGCGTGGCGCGCCGTTCCTGCCGCGCCAGCTCGCGCGTGAGGGCGCGCCACTCCCTCCGCATTTCCGACGCGTCGCGGAAGCGGCGCTCGGGCTCGGGCGAGAGCGCCGTCGCCAGCCAATCCGCGAGTTCCCGTGGAAAGGCGCTCAGGTCAACCTTGCCGGCCAGCTGCTGTGCGAGAATGGCGCGCGCGTCGCCGCCGCCGAACGGCAGCTTGCCAGTGAGCGCAAAGACCACGATGCCCGCCACCGCGAACAAATCGGCCGCCACGCCCTGCGCCTCGCCCAGCAGCTGCTCGGGCGCGGCGAAGGCCGGCGTCCCCGACGCGCCCATCTTGTCGTCGCCGAGGGCGTTGGCGATGCCGAAATCCGACAGCCGCCACCGGCGGTAGCGATCGATGAGGATGTTCTCGGGCTTGATGTCGCGATGGATGATGCCGTTGGCGTGGGCCTGGCCCAGTCCGTCGAGGATGGCGTCCACCTGCGGCGCGATCTCCTGCAGCCCGCGCGGTCCCTGGCGTGCCACCAGGTCGGCCACCGAGCCTTCCTCCTGCACTTCCATGATGTACCACGACACATCGCCCTTCGAGTCCCACGCATAGATGGGCACGATGGCCGGATGCTTGAGCTGCGCCGCCAGCCGCGCCTCGCGGCGGAAGCGCGCGACCGCGTCCTCGTTTCGCGCGATGTTGGGGTGGAGCATCTTGAGCGCGACTTCGCGCTCGAGCGACAGGTCGCGCACGCGCCACACCGAACCGAACTGGCCCGTGCCGAGCGACGCGAGCACTTCATAGTCGTCGCCCGTCGCCCAGCGCAGGCGGTCTTCCTCCGACACGGCCCGGTATTCGCCCGACGACTGGTCCACTCCGACGAGCAAGGGCGTGCCCGTTCCCGAGATGCGCTCGATCTGCCGCAGCAGCGCGGCGAGGTTGAAGAACCGGTCGCCCGGCTCGGGCGCGAGCGAGCGGTCAATCAACTCGGCCACGCTGGCCGGCACGTCGGGACGCACGAAGCGAATCGGCGGCACGCCATCGCGCGGCGGCAGTTCCCCCGTGAGAATCGCGAAGCAGACCGCGCCCAGCTGCCACTGGTCGCTGGCCGGCGTCGGGCGCCAAGGCCCGCTGGCGAGTTCCTGCGGCAGCGGGACCCAGCGGGCATCAGGGCGCAGGCCGGCCGGCGTCTCCTCGGGAGTCACGGCCCACTGCCAACCCAGCAGGTAGAGCCGCCCCGCCGGCGTCGTGTAGATATTGTCGGGCGACACGGCCCCGTGCGGCGTGCCCGAGTCGTGCAGGTACGCGAGCGCCGAGCCCACGCCGCGCAGCACGCGCAGCATGTACGGCACCGTCTCCGTGCCAATGCGCCGCAGCCGGGCGCCCACCGTCTCGCCCGCCACCCAGCGGCGCAGATAGCCCGGACCGCGGCGGCTCTCACGATACCGGCGCCAGAAATGGTATGCCGTCGGGATGTTCGGGTGATTGCGATGCGCGAGCTGCCGCGCCTCCGCGAACAGCCAGCTCTCGTGCGCGGGATCGGGCGCCGTCACGAGCGCGAGCGGCCGGTCGAAGGCGTCGATCACCTGCATCGCGTGCCGGTACGGCGTGGCCACCCCTTCGTCGCCCCAGCGCCAGCCGGGCGGCAGCTCCCAGCGATCGAGGTGCAGCGGGATGTCCTTGGATCGCTTCTGCGGCGGCGTGGAGGCGAAGACGTTCATGGCTTCGTGAAATGTGTCAGACCGCACTACGCCCGACCAGCCGAATGGTGACGACGGTTCCTTCGCCGGCACCGCTGGCCACGTCGATCCCCCCGCCCCACCCTTCGATCAGCCGCCGGCTGATGGCGAGGCCCAGCCCGCTTCCGCTGGTGCGCGTCGAGAAGTGCGGCTCGAAGATCCGCGGCAGCACATCCGCCGCAATGCCGTGCCCGTCGTCGCGCACCACGATGCGCACGGCACTCTCGCCCTTGCCCAGCGAGACGCGCACCTGGCGCGCCCCCGCGTGACGCGCATTCTCGAGCACATTGAGCAGCGCCTCGCGCAGCTCGGGCTCGCGCGCGAACGCCATGACCGAGCTGGCTGCCCCGTCCATGTGCCATTCGACGCCGCCAACGCCGAGCTGTTCCAGTCGCACCACATCGGCCACGATGGCGGCCACGTCCACGGCATCCGGCGGCGCCTGCTCTTCGGGAAGCATCCCGTAGCGGCTGAACGCACGGGCGATCTCATCGAGCCGGTCGATCTCGGCGAGTATCCGCTCGACGTTGTCGTCGAGCACTTCGTCAAAATCCACCCGCGCGTCGCGCCGTGCGCGCCGCAGATGCTGCATGCCGAGCCGCATCGGCGTCAGCGGGTTCTTGATCTCGTGCGCCACCTGGCGCGCCATCTCGCCCCAGGCGAGGACGCGCTGCGCGCGCGCCAGTTCGCTGAGGTCGTCGAGCGTGATCACCGCGCCGCGCGCGCCGCGCAGCAGGCGCGTCAGGCGCACGTGCAGCTGCACGCCGCCGTGGCGTTCGATGTCGAATTCCTCCTGCTCCGCGACGCCGGAGAGGAACCGATGCAGGCGCTCGGCAAGCGGCGTTTCGAGCACGTCGCTCGCGACCACGCCCGGCATCGCCCCCGCGTGCAGCAGCGCCACCGCGCGCGGATTGATGAGCGAGATGCGCCCCTCCGCATCCACCGCCACGACACCGCTCGCGACGTCACGCAGCACCGCGGCCAGCCGGCGCTCCGCCGCCTCGAGCGCATCGCGGCTCGCGCCGAGGTCCGCCGCCATCTGGCGGAAGGCATCGAAGACCGGCTCGAACTCGACCGGCGGCCGCCCCCCGGGGAGCGGCTCGCGCACGCCGCCGGCCACGGCCAGCGCGCCGCGGCGCAGCATGTCGATGGGCCTCGCGAAGGTGCGCGCCGCCAGCCCGCTCAGCCAGAAGGCGGCGAGCGCGCCCAGCGCGGTCACCACCAGCACGAGCACGGTGACATCGCGGCGGCGGCGGTCGAGCGCCAGTTCGTCGCTGCGCGCGGGCGCCGACAGCACCAGCCGCACACCGCTGGAATCGATGGCGGCGCGATAGCCGAAGCGCACCGCGCTCCCCCCGACCTGCTCGTCCATGCCGGCGAGCAGGTCGTCGTTGTCTCCCAGCGCGCGCACCACGGCCGGCGGGAGCAGGCGTCCCACCGGGGCGAGCGCGTCGTACAGCGGGTCGCTCGTCCCGAGCATCAAGCCGTCGGCGTACAGCAACAGCGGCGTGTCGAAGCGCGCGGCCGCTTCGCTCAGCTGCACGCTGTCCGAGGCCGCGGCCACGCCGCGCAGCGTCTCGCGCACCAGCAGGTCGCGACTCTGCCGGTCATCCGTCTGCAGGCGGCGGTAGCTCCACGCCGCAAACCCGCCCGCCGGCAGCACGAAGAACGCGAACAGCGCCAGCGAGAGACGCAGCCGGTAGCTCCGCGGCCAGCCGCGCGCCCAGAGGCGCAGCCAGCGCAACCCGGTTCCCTCCGACGCAAAGAGCAGGCTCCAGATGCAGAGCACGAACAGGAGATCCACCATCACCAGGAGCGCGCCACGCGGCGCCAGCACCTCGATGCCGCGCAGATCCACCCGTGCATGCACGCGCTCCGCGCCGGCGTCGCCGACGGGAACCACCCAGTCGCCGTGCAGCTCGTCGCCGCGACGCGACCATCGCTCCGCGCCGGCGTGCAGTTCGTGGGCGTCGGCGCGCTGCAGCGTGTACGGCGGCTCCACGTTGGGCGCCTGCCCCAGGCCAATCAATCCGATGAACGGATCGGCCGGCACGAGCTTGGTCCGCGGCGAGATGACCACGGTCGTGACCGCGCCGCCCGCGTGCGGGACGGCGAGCACGAGCTGCGAGACCGGCGCGGCCGTCGTCTGTCGCAGCACCGGCTGCCGCAACCGGCGCGCCTCCGACGCGAAGGTCTCGAGTCCCGAGGTCAGCCCGGCGGCCATCGCCACGCGCAGATCGGCCATCGGGCGACCCAGCGAATCCCACGACGTCAGCTCCGCCGGGAAGCCGGCGGCGCCAAGCTCGGTGGCCGCGTAGCGCGCGAGCAGTCCGGGACGGCTGGGCGTCGGCGCTTCCTGCATCAGTTCCACCGCCAGTCGCTGCAGCAGCGCCGCGGCATCGGGATCTGCGGTCCCCAGCCCCGCCACGTCGCGCTCGGCCAGCTGCACGCGCTCGCGCACCGCCGACGACCAGACCAGTGTCGTCGCGCCGCACGCCGCCACGAAGGCCGTGCGAAGCACCGCGCGTCGCGCGCGGCGCGCCGTCGCCAGCGCGGCAATGGCGGCGATCCACAGCACGGGGTACCAACCGGGAAGGCGCGCCGGCGCTTCGAGCAGCACCGGCGCGATCAGCGCCGACAAGCCGGCAATGGCGGGCGCGAGCCACCCCGGCAGGCCGCGTCGGCCGCCGACCACCGACTGTCCGGCCGTCACGCCGAGCAGCAGCACGGCAAAGGCCGCGAGGAAGACCGAGATCTCCCACGCGAGCCACAGCTCCGTGGACATCCCGCTCGTCGGCACGCGAATGCCGCGCGACACGTCGCGCAGGAAGAACGGGCCGATCGCCGCGACGATCACGAGCACGGCGCTCCACGTCCAGCGCATCCGCGCGTTCACCCGGCTCCGCTGCGCGGCGAACAGCCCCATCAGCGCCAGCGCGCTGACCATCGCCAGCGCCGCGACATTGGCGGTGAGCGGCCCGAGGGTCGGCGCGTAATACAGGCCCGCGTCGAACCAGCGCGACACGTTGGAATACGCGCCCAGCGGCATCACGGCGACGGTCGCCACGACGGTGGCCAGCGCCGCAAGGCGCGTACGCACCGGATGCTCGCGCCGCCACGCGGTGGCGATGAAGAGCAGCGCCAGCAAGGCCAGCAGGGCCCCGCTGCGCGTGATCGCGCGCTCCCGGAACTCCAGCGCCACGACTTCGGGCGGCGCAACGACCGCGCGCACCGCGAGCACGGCGTCGCCCTCGACATACACGCGCCGCACCGAATCGCCCGGCACGTCGGCCGGTCCGAACACGTAGCGGGCAATACCGGTCGGGCGCGCCGCGTGCGCATCGAGCGGCGTCGTCAGGTTGTCCGCCGGGGGCTCGGCGTGCAGCAGCGCCGTCGCGATGGCGGTGACGTTGCCGTTTGCCGCGGCCACGTACAGCGCGAGATAGAAAGGCGTCGCCATCACGCCGTGCGTCCCCGGGAGCGAATCGACGGGGAGGTTCAGCCGGCCCGCCCACACATCGGGCCTGCCGTCGCGCCCCCGCAGCACCGCACGCTCCGGGTGCCCACGCACCAGGCGATCGAGCGCATCCCAGGCGGCCGCGCCGCTGTCGGCGCCCGGTCCCCGGGCCGCGTCGGTTGCCGTCTGCTGCAGCGCGACGGCCGTCTCCTCGATGCGGCGGGCGAAATCCTCGGTGGCGCGCGCCGCCGCCTTCCGGCTCCACGCGGCCCAGTTCGCCTCGCGCCGCACCCGCTCGGTGCGCATCACGATGCCGTCGCCGACAAAAAGCACGGCCATCGCGAGGAAGAGCGCTTCGCGTCCGCGCCGTTGACGCCGACCCAGGGCAGGAATCGCGACGAGGACGGCCAGCCCGCACAGCCAGAGCCAGGCCGGCTGCATCGTGCGAATCCACGCCGCCGCCGTGAGGACGGTGGCTGCGGCCGATGGCATCCAGACCCAGCGTGGCAGGGCGAGGACCGTGGGCGGCGCGGGCGCGGCGAGGCGCGGATCGGGTGAAGTCACTGGCGAGGATAATACCCCGTCGGCGCGACGGCGGCGATCTTCCCGGCACACCGCCCCAGATGCAGGGTACGCCTCAAGGGCCTATCATTATAGTCTCCCCATGAAACGCTCCCTCTTTCTCGTCGCCCTCGTGCTGGCCGCACCGTCCCTGCAGGCGCAGGCGACGGTCGCCGATGACGGCAGTCTCACCCTGATCCGCGCGGGCGATCGCATCGGCCGGGAGGACTTCTCCATCCGGCACGTCCCGACCACGGCCGGCGCTTTCGAGACCCTGACGCGGGGGGTCGTGGTCGCCGGCACGCGTCGCATCACGGTGGACCTCAGCACGGACTCCATCGGGCTGCCGGTCCGCTATCAGTTCAAGTCCACCGATGACGGGCGATCCGGCGACATCTACCGGGCCGAGGTCGTCGGCCACCGCTACAGCGCCCGGGTCGTCCGCACCACTGGCGAAGCCGCTCGGGAACTCCTCCTCCCAGCGGGCACGTTGATCGTCGAGGACGGCGTCCTGCACCCGCTGCAGTTCGTCGTCGCCCGCGGCGCGGGGAGCGTGCCGGCGGTCGTCCCGTCGCGCGGCGTGGTGGTGCGCCTCACCGTGGAGGAGGCCGGCGCCGACCGCGTGTCCATCGCGCTGCAGTCCATCGCCGCGCGGCGGTATCTCGTTCGCGAGGCCGGCGGAACCCTGCTGCGGGAGGTCTGGGTGGACGCTGCCGGCCATCTGCTGAAGGTGTCCGTCCCGTCGCAGCAACTCGTCGCGGTGCGCGACGACGCGCCGCGCTCGGCCAGCCGCTAGCACGCCATGCCGGCGCACCACGGACCGGGGACCCGCGGTGGGGCTCCTGGGCCGGACGCGTCCCCTGAAACTCCACTCGCCACGGCCCCGTACGACCAGACGGACCCAACAATTGGAAGCCTCGGACATGCGCCATTTCCTGACCGCCCTTGTCGTTTCCGGCGTCGCCCTTTCGGCCGCTGCCCAGTCGGCGTCGAATTCGCTGACGCTGGATGACGCCATTGGCATCGCCAAGAAGAACAATCCCGCCTACCAGCAACAGCTCAGCGGCCGCACGCGAGCGGCGCTCGCGCTGCGCTCCGCGTATGGCGCCTTCCTCCCGGGAGCGGATGCCTCGTTCGGCACCGGCTACCGCCAGGGCAAGCAGGAGTTCTTCGGCGGCGTGGCGTTCGGCGCCACGTCGGACATCATCTCGAGCAACTGGGGCCTGAACTTCAACGCCCGCCTCTCCGCGGCCACGGTCTCGGAGCTGCGCCGCGCGCGCGCCAACATGGAGGCCGCCGAGGCTGACGTCTCGGCCGCCGACGTGGCGCTGCGCGCCGGGGTCGTGAACCAGTTCCTCACCGCCCTCCAGAGCCAGGCCAACGCGGAGCTGCAGGACTCGCTCCTGACGAAGGTCCGGCTCGACCTCCAGCTCGCCAAGGCGCGCGTGGAGGTGGGTTCCGGCACGTCGCTCGACGTGAAGCGCGCCGAGGTCGCCATCGGCCAGCAGCAGGTGCTGGCGCTGCGCGCGCACAACACGGCCGAGGTGGACCAGCTGAAGCTGTTCCAGCAGCTCGGCGTCGCGCGACCTGGCCCGGTCACGCTGGTGCCGATGACGTCCGTCACCGCGCCGTCGTTCGAACTCGGCCAGCTGCTCGACATCGCCCGCAAGGGGAATCCGACGCTGCAGGGCTACCAGTCGCGGCAGGCCGCCGCCGCGCAGGGCGTGCGGTCGGCGCGGAGCGCGTACACCCCGACCGTCTCGCTGGGCGCCCAGCTGGGCGGCTACACGACGCAGTACAAGAACGCCGACTACCTCGTCGCGCAGGCGCAGAGCCAGACGCTGTCGAGCCAGGCCGGCTGCTTCACCACGGATTCGATCCGCCGCGGCGCCGGCCTCAGTTCCATCGGCGCCAAGTGCAACGCCATCCAGTTCACGCCGCAGTCGGCGCAGGCCATCCGCGACGCCAACAAGACGTTCCCGTTCGACTTCACGTCGAGCCCGTACAACCTGTCGCTTACGCTGTCGCTCCCGCTCTTCGACAAGTTCGGACGCGAGCAGCGGGTGCAGGAGGCGCAGATCCTGCGGGACAACGCCCGGTACGACGTGCGCCGGCAGGAGCTGCAGCTCACCGCCGACGTGACCTCGGCCTGGACGTCGCTGCAGGCCGCGTATCGCACGGTGGGGCTGCAGGAGCAGAACGCCGCCGCCGCGCAGGAAGCCCTCACGCTGGCGCAGGAGCGCTATCGGGTGGGGGTCAGCTCGTTCGTCGAACTGGTGCAGGCCCGCAATGATTATGAGCGGGCCTCGAACGACCGCATCAGCGCCGTCTATGACTACCATCGTGCCTGGGCCGCGCTCGAAAACGCGGTGGGCCGTCCCCTCCGCTAACAGAGACAGACCATGACCAAGCGTTCAAAGTGGATCCTCATCGGCGTCGGCGTGGTGATCGTCGCCGGCCTCGGCGGCCTCCAGTGGCAGAAGTCGAAGAAGAAGGGGACCGAAGTCCGCATCGAGGCCGTGCAGAAGCGCGATCTCGTGGCGTCGGTCACGGCGAGCGGCCAGGTGACGCCGCGCACCAAGGTGGACCTCTCGGCCGACATCACCGGCAAGATCGTGGCGCTGAACGTGAAGATGGGCGACATGGTCAAGAAGGGGCAGCTGCTGCTCCAGATCGACCCGCAGCAGTTCGAGAGCCAGGTGCAGCGCGCCGAGGCGGCGCTGGCCAACTCGCGCGCGCGGCTGGCGCAGGCCAAGGCCAACCTCCTGCAGGCGCAGAAGAACTACCAGCGCTCGGCGGATATCCGGAAGACCAACGCCACGCTCATCAGCGACGAGCAGATCGAACAGCTCAAGACGACGTTCGAGGTCAACCAGGCGCTGCTCGAGGCCGCCCAGCAGGACGTGAAGCAGGGCGAGGCCACGCTGAAGGACGCCCGTTGGCAGCTCTCACGCACCAACATCTACGCGCCGATGTCGGGGCGCGTGACGCGGCTGAACGTCGAGAACGGCGAGACCGCCGTGCAGGGCACGTTCAACAAGGACGCGGCGACCCTGATGACCATCGCCGACATGAGCGTGCTCGAGACCAAGGTGAAGGTGGACGAGACCGACGTGTCGCGCATCTCGCTCGGCGACTCGGCGGTCATCCAGATCGACGCCTTTACCGACACGACCTTCATCGGCAAGGTGGTCGAGATCTCGCAGAGCTCGGTCAAGGGCGCGGCGACCGGCACCGGCGACCAGGCGATCGATTATGAAGTGAAGATCCGCCTGCTCAACCCGCCGACCGACACCCGGCAGGACTTCTCGGCCACGGCCAAGGTGATCACCGACACCCGTACGAAGGTGCTCGCGATCCCGATCATCGCCCTCACCGTCCGCGAGAACGAGGAGCTGAAGAGCCGCGATTCGGTCCCCAACAGCAAGGCGCCGGCCAAGCAGGTTGGGAAGAAGGACGTCGAGGGCGTCTTCGTGGTCGACGGGACCAACAAAGTGACGTTCCGGCCCGTTAAGGTAGGGATTGCCGGCGAGAAGTACTTCGAGGTGCTTTCCGGCGTGAAGGAGAACGATCGGATCGTGGGCGGCACGTACCAGGCCATCCGCGAGCTCAAGGACGGCGTCATCGTCCGCGAGGCCAAGCAACCGGAGCAGAAGCCCGGGGAGAAGAAGTCGTGAGCGACAGTACGCACGCAGACGCGCCGATCAGCACGACGGCGGAACGCCAGGCGGTCACCTCGCAGCCCGGGGTGACGCCCAGCCGCGACTGGGTCATCGTCACGCGCGGCATCAAGCGCGAGTATGACATGGGCGGCGAAATCGTCCGCGCGCTTCGCGGTGTGGACATTGCCATCCGCCGCAACGAGTACGTCGCCATCATGGGTCCGTCGGGATCGGGCAAGTCCACGCTGATGAACATCGTGGGCTGCCTCGACACGCCCACGGACGGCGAGTACTGGCTCAACGGCACGCTGGTCTCGTCCATGAAGGACGACGAGCTGGCGCGCATTCGGAACAAGGAGATCGGGTTCGTCTTCCAGACGTTCAACCTGCTCCCCCGCGCCACGGCCCTGCACAACGTGGAACTGCCGCTCGTCTACGCCGGCATGTCGGCCAAGCAGCGCAAGGAGACGGCGGCCTATGCCCTGGAGCGCGTGCAGCTCACCAGCCGGATGCATCACAAGCCCAATGAGCTCTCGGGCGGCCAGCGCCAGCGTGTGGCCATCGCCCGGGCGCTGGTGAACAGCCCGTCCATCCTGCTCGCCGACGAGCCGACGGGCAATCTCGACTCGACGACGTCGTCGGAGATCATGCGCGTCTTCGAGGAGCTCGCCGACCAGGGGCAGACGGTGATCATGGTGACCCACGAAGCCGACATTGCCGCGCACGCCCGCCGCGTGGTCGCGCTGCACGACGGCCAGGTGTCCAGCGACACCCGTCGCGAGCGTTTCGTGCGGGAGAATGAGCAGATCATCGCGGCGAAGCAGCACTAGATTGAGGATTGGGAATCCGGAACGGGATTGAAGATCCCGATTGCGGACCACGATTGGCGATTGAAGGGCGGCCCCCACCGGGGGGCCGCCCTTCGCGCGTTATCGGGAGCCGCGCCATCGCGAATCGTCATCCCGAATCGCAATCCTCCATCTCGTTCCGGATTCCAGATCCTCAATCAGTGGGAAACTCCGTCCCTCTGTCGTCCGTACGGAATCCATGCTCTTCTTCGAGTCCATCCGCCTCGCCCTCGCCACCATCCGCGCCCAGAAGCTGAAGAGCTTCTTTACGCTGCTCGGCGTCTGCATCGGGGTGATGTTCCTCATCGCCGTGGTCAGCATCGTCGAGGGGATGGGGCGGTACATGGAGCAGGACCTGATCGGCAAGCTCATCGGGGTGAATTCCTTCGAGCTGCGGCACCGCCCGAACATCAACATGGGCGACGTGGACCCCTCGGTCTGGGAGTCGTATCGCCGCCGGCCGCGCCTTTACCGCGACGACCTCGCGCCGGTGATCGAAGCGCTCCCCACCGGGACGCGCTGGGCGATGGTCAGCGACAACAGCCTGCCGGTCTCGTCGCGCTACTCGGGCGGCCCGCGCAACGCCCAGATCAGCGCCATCGACGGCGACTTCTTTGCCATCCGCAAGTTCGTCATCGCCGAAGGGCGCGACTTCACGCCGCAGGAGCTGGAGATGGGGACGCCCGTGGTCATCATCGGCCCCGACATCGTCAAGCGGCTCTTCCCGGGGCTCAACGCCATCGGGCGCGAGCTCAAGATGGGCGGCCTTCCCTACACCGTCGTCGGCGTCCTCGAGACGCAGGGCAGCGCGTTCGGCCTCTCGTTCGACAACCAGGTCTTCGCGCCGTGGCAGTCGCCGGTGCACCGCCTGCTCAACCGCGTGCCCAGCATCATCGACGCCGTCATCGTGCAGGTGCCGTCGGCATCGCAGATGACCGAGGCGCAGGAGCGGGTGCGCCAGGTGATGCGCACGCGCCACAAGCTGCGCCCGGGTCAGCCCGACAACTTCTCGCTGCAGACCTCCGAGAGCGCGCTCGCCTTCTGGAACAAGCTCAAGCGCTACCTCGTGATCGCCGGCATCGCGCTCCCCGCCATCGGTCTCGTCGTCGGCGCCATCGTGATCATGAACATCATGCTCGTGGCGGTGGCCGAGCGCACCCGTGAGATCGGCATTCGCAAGGCACTCGGCGCGCGGCGCGTCGACATCCTGAGTCAGTTCCTGGTGGAATCCGCGACGCTGAGCACGGTGGGCGCGGCCGTCGGCATCGCGCTGGGGGTGGGGCTCGCCAAGCTGATCTCCGCGCTGAGCCCGCTCCCCGCGACGGTCGCGCCGTGGTCGGTGGTGGTGGGCGTGGCGCTGGGCGCCGGCGTCGGCATCATCAGTGGCGTCTATCCCGCCAGCCGCGCCTCGCTCCTCGACCCCATCACCGCCCTGCGCCAGGAGTAACGCACGATGACGTGGTTCGCCGCGCAGGCATCGCAGGTCTATGAGGGGGTGCGGATTGCCCTCGAGGCGCTCCGCGCCAATCGCGTGCGGGCGGGACTGACCATCCTCGGCATCGCGGTCGGCGTCTTCGTGGTCGTGGTGATCTCCGCGGCCGTGCACGGCATCAACCAGAGCGTGGCCAGGGATCTCGAGTCCACCGGCCCCACCACGTTCTACGTGCAGCGCTACCCCATCACCTTCGAGGCGTGCGACGGCACCGGCGACACCTGCAAGTGGCTGCAGAACCCGCCGATCACCTTCGATGAGATGGCCGCGCTGCAGCGTCTCGAGGGTGCCGCCGAAGTGGGCGCGGCCGACTTCTGGGCCGGCCCGGTGAAGTACCGCGACCGTCAGCTCCCGTCGGCATCCATCGAGTCGTACACGGGCAACTGGGCCGCGCTCGGCGCCCCCGAGATGATCGAGGGACGCGCCTTCACCGATCAGGAGGCGCGCAGCGCCGCGCGAGTGGTGGTGCTCACGACCGTGACCAAGGAACGGCTGTTCGGAGACGCCGACCCGCTGGGAAAGGAGATCATGGTGATGGGCACGCCCGTCACCGTGATTGGCGTGTATCGGGACAACGCGAGCTTCCTGTCGGGCGGCGGCGACCGCGCGAAGGTGGTGATGCCCATCCAGTCGCTGTCGCGACGCCTCAACGTGCCCATCCGTGACATGGGGCTCGCCGTGAAGCCGCGCACGGGCTACCAGCCCGCCGAGGTCATTGACGACGTCACGGCCACCCTGCGCGGGATGCGCGGCCTGCGGCCCGGACGCGAGTCGAATTTCGCGATCATCACGCAGGACAAGATCATGGACACCTACAACAAGATCTTCGGGATGTTCTTCCTGGTGATGATCGCGTTGTCGGCGGTGGGGCTGATCGTGGGGGGCGTGGGCGTGGTGGCGATCATGATGATCTCGGTCACCGAGCGGACCCGCGAGATCGGCGTGCGCAAGGCGCTGGGCGCCACACGGCGCGCCATCCTGCTGCAGTTCCTCATCGAGGCGGTAACCCTGACCGGGTTGGGCGGGGCGATCGGCCTGTTCATCGGCTGGGGCGTGGCGTTCCTCGTGCGGCAGTACAGCCCCATCGCGGCCTCCGTGCCGCCCCTGGCGGTCGTCGCCGCGCTGGGCGCCAGCGCCGTGACCGGCGTGCTGTTCGGCATGCTGCCGGCGGCGCGGGCGGCGAGGTTGGATCCGGTTGATGCGCTGAGATACGAGTAGTGCTGGCTGATGGCAGATGGCCGATGGCGGATGGCAGATGCGCCCCATCCGCCATCCGCCCTCCGCCATCCGCCATCTCTCGAAACCCACACGGGATTCCGCCCGTAAGTAGCGCGTGCCCTTCCTCGAAGCCGTCCGCCTTGCGCTGGACACCATCCGCGTCCAGAAGCTGAAGAGTTTCTTCACCCTGCTTGGCGTCATGATTGGCGTCATGTTCCTCATCGCCGTCATCTCGATCGTCGAGGGGATGAGCCAGTACGTGGAGAACGATTTCGCCGGCAAGATCATCGGCGTGAACACGTACAACCTGCGCCGCCGCCCGGAGTTCACGCCGAACGAGAGCGAGGACCAGTGGCGCGAGTACATGCGCCGCCCGCGGCTCACCGAGGCGGAGGTCGAACTGGTCCGCGGCACGATTCCGCCCGGATCGCACGCCGCCATCGTCAACGAGAACTTCCTGTACGCCGTCGGCGGCCAGGGCCGGCCGCGCCAGGTGCAGGCGGTCGCCACCGAGGCGGACTACTTCACGATCAAGAAGTTCGGCATCACCTCCGGGCGCGCGTTCACGCAGCAGGAGGTGCAGGCCGGAGCGCGCGTGGTCGTCATCGGCACCGAGGTCGCCGAGCATTTCTTCCCGGGTCTCGATCCGATCGGTCGTGAGCTGCGCATCGCGGGAAGCCCGTACGAGATCATCGGCCTGATCGAGAAGCAGGGGACGGTCTTCGGCTTCTCGATGGACCGGCTGGCCGTCGCGCCGTGGACCACCCCGCTCTACCGCGCCCTGCGGCCGCGGGGCGACCCGGAGACGCTGCTCATTCAGGCCGCCTCGCTCGAACTGGTGCAGGAAGGCATCGAGACGGCGCGCGAGGCGATGCGCAGCGTCCGCCACCTGCCGCCGGGCAAGGCCGACAATTTCGCGCTCGAGACGCAAGACTCGGCCATGGAGTTCTTCCGCGGGCTGAAGTCCAAGATGGTCGTCTTCGGCACGGCGCTGCCGGCCATCGGGCTCATCGTGGGCGCGCTGGTGATCATGAACATCATGCTCGTGGCCGTCGCCGAGCGCACGCGGGAGATTGGCATCCGCAAGGCGCTGGGCGCAACGCGCGGGAACATCCTGTCGCAGTTCCTCATCGAGGCGGCGACGCTCTCGGTGCTCGGCGCGGCCATCGGCATCGCCGGCGGCATCGGACTGGCGAAAGTGGTGCAGGCCATGACGCCGCTCCCGGCCGCGGTGGCCCTCTGGTCGATCTTTGCCGCGCTGGCCCTTGGCGCCGGCGTCGGCATTGTCGCGGGCGTCTATCCCGCCAGCCGCGCCGCGCGGCTCGACCCCATCGCCGCCCTCCGGCAGGAATGAGTCCGATGCGCTTCTGGGACCAGGTGAAGATGTCATTCGAGGGCGTGACGATCGCCTTCGATGCGATCCGCGCCAACAAGGTGCGGGCCGCGCTCACCATCTCCGGCGTGGCCGTCGGCGTCTTCGTCGTCGTGGCCATGGGCGCCACGATTCACGGCATCCGGCAGAGTTTCCAGCAGGACCTCGAGGAGTTCGGCGCCAACACCTTCCAGGTGCGGCGGCGCGGCGTGGGCTTCAGCAGCTGCGACGGCACCGACGAAAACTGCCCCGAGCGGCGCAATCCGCGCATCACGCTCGACGACTGGACCGCCATTCGCCGCCTCCCCGAGGTGGGGAGCGCGATGGCGTGGATGTTCGGCCAGCAGGACATGACGTACAAGAACCGCACGGTGAAGAATGTCGGCTACGACGCGCAGAGCGCCGACTGGATCAAGACCGACATCGCCGACGTCTCCCCCGGCCGGTCCTTCTCGGAGAGCGAACACGACGGCGCCGCGCCGGTGATCGTCGTCAACGACTCGCTCAAGAGCCAGCTCTTCGGCGACAGCGACCCCATCGGCAAGCAGGTTATGGTCGGCTCGCTGCAGATGACCGTGATCGGCGTGTACCACACCAAGGCCGGCTTCCTGAAGGCGATGGACGGGCGCGGCCCCGACCGGCCGCGCGCGGTGGTGCCCATGATGACGGCGTGGCGACGCATGCCCGTCTGGCGCAGCATGCTGATCATGGTGAAGCCGCGCCCCGAGGTGACGCGCGAGGACGCGATGGACGCGGTGACCGCGCTGCTGCGCGGCCGGCGCGGGCTGCATCCGGTGCAACCGAACAACTTCGCGCTGATTGGCATGGAACGGATGCTCGAGGTCTTCAACCAGCTCTTCGGCGCCATTTTCGTGGTCGGATTGGCGCTCTCGGCGGTCGGCCTGCTCGTCGGCGGCGTGGGCGTCGTGGCCATCATGATGATCTCCGTCACCGAGCGCACCCGGGAGATCGGCGTGCGCAAGGCGCTCGGCGCGACGCGCGGCACCATCCTGTGGCAGTTCCTCGTGGAGGCCTCCACGCTGACCAGCCTCGGCGCGGTCATCGGCCTGCTGATCGGTGCCGGCGTGGCCGCGGTGATCCGCGCGAACTTCCCGTCGATCCCGGCGTCGGTCCCCATCGCCAGCGTCGTCGCCGCCCTGCTGGTCGCCATCCTCACCGGCGTGGGTTTCGGCATGCTCCCCGCCATGCGGGCGGCGAAGCTGGACCCGGTGGATGCGCTGCGCTACGAGTAACGACGACTGAGGATCGGGAATTCGGAACCGGATTGATGATTCCGAATGCGGACTGCGATTCGCGACGGGCCGAGATCGCCAGTCGCCATCCGGAATCGCCATCAATGATCCCGTTCCGAATTCCCAATCCTCAATCGCTGTTGCCGTCGGGGCTCATCCCCTAGCTTAGATCGAATGGAGTCCGCCGCCCCGCGCGCCAATCGCCGCGCGCTCACCTTCATCTTCATCGCGATCCTCCTCGACATCATCGGGGCGGGCATCATGATGCCGGTGATTCCGTACCTGGTGCGCCCGTACAGCGCCGACGCGCTGACGATCGGGCTGCTGGCGGTGGCGTACTCGGTGGCGCAGTTCTTCGCGGCACCATTGCTCGGCGCCATCTCCGACCGGCATGGGCGCCGCCCGGTGCTGGTCCTCAGCCTCTTCGGCGCGTCCATCGGGTACGCGTTCTTCGGCATTGGCGGCGCGCTCTGGATCTTCTTCGTCTCGCGCATCGTCGCGGGCTTCACCGGCGGCAACCTCACCGCGGCCCAGGCCTACATCGCGGACGTCTCCGGGCCGGAAGATCGCGCCAAGAATTTCGGCCTCGTCGGCGCCGCCTTCGGCCTCGGCTTCATCCTTGGGCCCTCCATCGGCGGCATCCTCGCCAAGATCAGCCTCACCGCGCCGGCGTGGGCGTCGGCCGGCGTGGCGCTCGTGACCGCGGGCTTCGGCTGGTTCGTGCTCCCGGAGTCGCTGGCGCCGTCGCTGCGCCGGCCGCATCCGCTGCACGCCGGGGACTTCAACCCGTTCCGGCTGCTGCTCAAGGCGCTGCGCACCAAGCAGCTTCGCGCGCTCTTCCTCGGCATCTTCCTCACGCGCTTCGCGCACATGGGGATGCAGACGAACTTCGCGGTCTACACCCTCGACCGGTTCAAGTATACGCCGGCGCAGAATGCCGTCGTCTTCACCGTGCTGGGCATCACGTCCACCTTCGTGCAGGGCTTCCTGATCCGGCGCATCGCCGGGCGCTTCACCGATCGCAACCTGCTGCTGTGGGGGCTCGCCATCATGGCGATCGGCTTTGCCGCGCTCGCCGCGGTCCCCGCCGGGTGGATGCTGTCGCCGGCCATCGCGGTGCTCGCCCTCGGCACGGGGCTCGTGACACCGACGCTGCAGAGCATGATCTCGCAGGCCGGCTCCGCCGAGGAGCAAGGGATGCTCTTCGGCGCGAACGGCGCGATCACGAGCCTCACCGCCATCCTCGGCCCGGCGTGGGCCGGGGTCGTCTTCGACCACGTGGCGTACACCGCGCCCTACTGGTCGGGTGCCCTCTTCCTGATCGCGGCGTGGTGGGCCACACGGCGCGCGCTTCCGGCATAACCGCCCATGCGTCCCTTCGACGTCGTCGGGACCGCGCTCGGGCAGATTGCCGCGAACAAGCTGCGCTCGTTCTTCACGCTGCTGGGGATCATCGTCTCGGTGGCGTTCCTCGTCGCGGTCGTCGCGATCATCGAGGGGATGAACGCGTATGTGAAGGAGAACATCGCCGGGGCGGTGATTGGCGCCAACGCGTTCCAGGTGCGGCGCACGCCCCTGCAGGTGGGACTGTTCGACGATGAGATGTGGAAGCGCGTGGGCCGCCGCCCGCGCGTGACCGCGGCCGACGCCGAAGCCGTGCGCGCCGCGCTTCCTGACGCCGAGGCCGTGGCGCTCAACTCGGGCTGGCCGACGCCCATGAGCGACGTCATCTGGCGCGACCAGGAGATTGGCGACGCGCTCGTCTTCGGCATCACGCCGCCGTATCAGGTGGTGCAGGACTACCGGTTCGAGAAGGGACGCGGCATCTCGGAGGTGGACGTCATCCAGCGGCGCCCGGTCTGCGTCCTCGGCCACGACATCGCCGACAAGCTCTTCGGCAAGCTCAGCCTCGACCCCGTTGGACAGTCGGTGCGCGTCGCCGGCCAGCGCTGCGAGATCGTCGGCGTCGCCGCGCCCAAGGGGAAGGTGCTGGGGCAGTCGTTTGACGGGTTCGTCCTGCTGCCGGTCTCATACCACGAGACGCTCTACGGTCGGCGGCTGACCTCCACCATCAGCATCAAGATGTACAACGCCGCCGACGTCGCGCCGGCCATGGCACGCGCCGAGGAGGCGCTGCGCATCGCGCGGCACCTGCGCCCGGGGCAGGAGAACAACTTCTCCGTCGAGACTGCGGAGGCGCTCGTGGCGTTCTGGAAGAACCTCACGCGCGTGCTCTTCAGCATCATCCCGGCGATGGTCGCCATCGGCATCGTCGTGGGCGGCATCGTCATCATGAACATCATGCTGATGAGCGTCAGCGAGCGGACGCGCGAGATCGGCATCCGCAAGGCACTCGGCGCCCGCGCGCGCGACATCGAGCGGCAGTTCCTCGCGGAGGCCATTGCGCTGTCGAGCCTGGGCGGCGTGCTCGGCGTGCTGGCCGGCTGGCTCTTCGCACTGCTGGTGGACGCGGTTTCGCCCCTCCCCGCCCGCATCACCGGCTGGTCGGTGGGCGTCGCGCTGCTCCTCGGCGCCGGCGTGGGCGTGCTCTTTGGGGTCTATCCGGCGCGGCGGGCCGCCCTGCTCGATCCCATCACCGCCATGCGACAGGAGTAGCGGATGTTCCTCGACCACCTCCTCCAGCACACCACGCTCGACGAGAACGTGGCGATCGCGTTCGACAACCTGCGCGCCAACAAGCTGCGGTCGGGACTGACGATGCTGGGCGTCGTCATCGGCGTGGCGACGGTAATGACGATGGCCAGCATCGTGCGCGGCGTGCGCGAGCAGATCCTGAACACCATCGAATTGGCGGGGCCGACGACCTTCTACGTGATGAAGGTGTTCAGCCAGCAGCCGCTGAACCCTGAGGCCCTGCCCAAGTGGGTGCGTATCCGTCCCGACCTGACGGAGGCCGAGGCGATGGCGATCGACCGGCTGCCCGAGATCCAATACGCCGCGGCGTGGAACCAGATCATGGGACGCCTCGACTATCAGGGCACGCGCACGCAACCCACCACCGTCTACGGCGCCGATGCGTCGTTCACGCTGATCATGGGCGGCCAGCTCAGCGCGGGACGATGGTTCACGCCGTCCGAACAGCGCGCGGGCGCAGCGGTGGCCGTCATCCTCGAGACGCACGCACGGCGGCTCTTCGGACGGCTCGACCCGATCGGCAAGACGATGCAGATCGCCGGCAAACCCGTGCAGGTCATCGGACTTTACGAGGCGGCCGCGAACATCTTCACGCCCCCCGGCGCCGAGACCGGGGCGATCGTGCCGTACCGGTTCGCCGACCACGCCTACTACATCGACAAGACGAACATGATGTTCATCGCCGTTCGGCCGCGCGACGGGGTGACGGTGGCCGAGGCCCAGGAGGGCGTGACGGTCCTGATGCGCGAGATGCGCCGGCTGCGGCCGGGTGATGGCAACACGTTCGACATGATCACGCAGGACCAGATTCTCGACGTCTTCAACAACATCACCGGCGTCTTCTTCGTCGTGATGATCGTCCTGGCCTCGGTGGCGCTGATGGTCGGCGGCATCGGCGTGATGGCCATCATGATGGTCTCGGTCACCGACCGCACCCGCGAGATCGGCGTGCGCAAGGCGATGGGCGCCACACGCCGCGACATCCAGATGCAGTTCCTCATCGAGGCCGCGACGCTGACGGGGATGGGCGGGATCACCGGGATTGTCGTGGGACTCGTCACCGGCACCCTCGCCACGCTCCTCCTGAACATCCAGGCCACGCCACCGTGGGGGCTGACGCTGATCGCGGTGGCGGTCTCCGTTGCCATCGGCCTGATTTTCGGCGTGCTTCCGGCGCGCCGTGCCTCGCGGCTCGATCCCATCGAGGCGCTGCGATACGAGTAGCCGCGGTGCCTGCTAGTCCTTCGCGCTCGTGATCTTAATGGTGGCGGTGTAGTCGCCCTTCACGATCGGTCCCGTGGAGGTCGGGTACGGCTTGAGCGCCACCAGCGTCACCTGGTTGCCGTGCGTGATCACGCGCGCCTTGGTGGCGTCGGCTCCAAGGATCAGCGTCACCTGCTGGCTGCCGCCGACGGTAAAGACGGTCGTGGCCTCGCCGGCCCACACACACTGAACGCCCGTGGGGCAGCGCGAATCGGCCGTGACGTCGGTGAACTTCACGGACAGCGTGTCACCGGGAACTTGGACACTGGTCCCTAGGCGCATGTCGATATTCTCACCGAGCGCCGGCTCGGTGGTGTCGCGCCCGCAGGCGGCGACGAAGAGGGCGAGAAGAAGGCTACGCATTGGTCAAAAGCGACAGGATGGGACGTTCACTGACTGTTTGACACGCTGACCGGTGGCAAAGGTTTCGTGGCTGGCCGTTACTGCTTGCACGGCGCGTTCGGCGATGCCGGCTTCGGCTTGTCCACCACCGGCCGATGATCGGCGTTCGCCACCGCCAGCGCCACGTCGTGCACGAACTGCGTCACCGACGCCATGTGGGGATAGTCGATGTACTGCGCTTCGTCGGTCACCTGGTGATAATCGGCGTGCAGCCCCGTGGTGAAGAACGCCACCGGGATGCCGTAGCGCGCGTAACTGGCATGGTCGGAGCGGCAGTAGATGTTCTCGGGATGGCCCGGCGCGTCGAAGGTGTAATCGAACGTGAAGGGCGTCTTCCGCATCTTGTTGACGGTCTCGACGAGGTCGCCCAGCTCGGTGGAGAGGCGGCGCGTCCCGACGAGTTGCAGGTAGGTTGGGCCGCCGCCCTTGAGGTCGCTGGCGGCGCCGCGTCCCACCATGTCCATGTTGAGCTGGGCAACGATCGAGTCGCGCGGCACCGTGGGATGCCGCGTGTACCAGTCCGAGCCCACGAGGCCGATTTCCTCGCCCATGTGCCAGACGAACAGTATCGAGCGGCGCGGCCTCACCTTGTCTCCGGCGAACGCTTCGGCGATCTCGGCCACCGCCACCGATCCTGAGCCGTCGTCGTCGGCGCCGTTGGCAATGGAGTCGGCGCGCGAGCGGCGGATCACCCGAATCGAATCCACATTCACCTTGATCGCCGCCAGCTGCGCCGGGGCCGGCGATGCGCCGTCGCTGAGCCCCGCCTTGATGCGCTCGACCTCGATGTTGTACGCGCGCAGCGAGTCGTGGTCCACGCTCCCCGGCCGCGTGCCGACGTGATCGCTGTGCGCCCCGATGGCCACGTACTGGTTCTTGAGCACCGGGTCGCTCCCTTCAAGCAGGGCAACGACGTTGCGGCTCGCCGTCGGCGAGTCCCGCAGTTCGATCTTCCCCGTGTAGCGGACGGTCGCCGTCCCCCACTTCACGGTGGCGAGCGGTCCACCGGCGAGCGCCTCGGTCATGGCGTTGGAGGCCACGATCACGGGCGGCATCGTCATTTGCGGGCCGCCGGACGGCGGCGTGACCATCTCGCCTTGCATGAAGTAGCCGCGGATGGCCGACGGCGCGTCATCGAGGAGCGGAAGGACGATGGCCGCCGCGCCACCAACGGGCCGCGACATCAGCGCCGAGGTGAACTGCACCTGCAGCCCCTTGGCGGCCAGCTCCGGAGTGAAGCCAAAGACGATCACCTTCCCCTTGGTCTGGTCGGCGGTGAGATGCACGGCCGTGTCACCCAGCAGGCCGCCGAAGATCACGTCGGCGCCATCGAACGGCTTCGTCCCCCACTGCGCGAAGACACCGTAGTCCTTCAGGTACGTGAAAGTCCGCTCCCCGACCACCACGGGTGACGTCACCCAGGCGCGCCGCAGCAGCGGCACAGACTGGAAGAACGTGCCGCTGTCGCCCATCGGCTTGAGACCGATCTGCTTGGCCCAGCCGGCGAGGATCTCGGTGGCCTTGTCGTGGTACGGCGTGCCGGCGGCGCGCCCGGCCAGCGAATCGTCCGAGTACACGTAGAGGCGGGACATCAGGTCTTCCGCCGTGATGGCCGGCCGTGTGGGCTTGGCCTGGCGTTTCACGGGAAGCTGCTGGGCGTCAGCGGCGCTGGCCGCGATGGCGAACGTGAGGGCCACAGCGGTGGCGTAGGCGCGCATGAGGGCAGTTGGGTTCAGGTGGAAACGGGCGGGGCCGCTCGGTTGGTCACCGCGGCGGCCCCCATACTACAATGTTTGCCGCCGCGGGGTTTCACCGCCAGCCGCAACGGCCTTGCGGTGGGAACGGACGGTACGCGGCAGAGCCACGGCGCCCGCCAGGGACCACGGGCCGCGCTAACGCCGTGGCGGCGCCAGGCGTACTCACGGTGATTCCCCGGCGATCGGCGCCGGGGAGAACCACTCGGAGGCAGGATGAAGGTGATTCGGTTTCTCGCCGCAGCCGCGATTGTGCTGACGGCCACGACTGCGATGGCGCAGGGCGGACCCCCGGGCGGCGGCCAGGGACGTCCGAATCAGATGGCGCGCTTGATGGAAGGGATCACCCTGACCGCCGAGCAGCAGGCCAAGGTCGATTCCATTTCGGCGTCCAGCCGCGCTGAGTCGATGAAACTTCGCGAGGAAATGCAGGCCGCCGGCGGCCCGCCGAGCGACGAGCTCCGTGCCAAGATGATGGCCATCTCCACCAAGCGGAACGACGCCATCAAGGCGGTCCTCACCGCCGAGCAGAAGGCGATCTTCGAGAAGAACCTCGCCAGCATGCCGCCCATGGGTGGCGGCCAGCGTCCGCCCCGCTAACCAGCGCGACGTGACGAACAGCGGGCCACGGAGCAGTCCGTGGCCCGCTTCGCTATTCCGTTCCCGTGCACGACACCCTGCACCTCACCGTGCCTGTGCCCCGGCACCCGAGTCTAGCGTCCCCTCTCCATCGCCTTAACCGCCATCCGATCCACCAGCGATGGAAAGAGCAGCTTGAGCCACATCCCGAGCCGCGCGCGCCCGGTCATCACCAGCTCGCGATCGCGATGCTCGGCGGCGTCGAGCAACTGCCGCGTGCAGTCGGCGACGCTCATCATCGCCGCCTCATTCACCGGGCTGCGCCCGAGCGGCGCGCCGTCGGCGCCCAGGTTGCGCGCCCGTGACCCCGTGGCGACGAAGCCGGGACAGACGATGGTCACCGAGACCCCCGACCCCATCAGCTCGATGCGCAGCGAGTCGAAGAAACCGTTGAGCGCCGCCTTCGCCGCCGCGTAGCCGGAGCGCATCGGCACGCCGGTCTTGCCGGCGAGGCTCGACACCACGACCAGCCGTCCGCGCGTCGCGCGCAGGTGCGGCAGGGCGGCGAGCGCACAGTACACCGCGCCCAGATAGTTCACGCGGAGCAGCCGTTCGTACACGCTCGAGTCCTGCACTTCCTCGGCGCGTGCCCACATCGCCTGTCCGGCGTTGCAAACGAGCGTATCGACCCGGCCGAAACGCGATACCGCGCGATCGATCAGCGCCCGGCACTCTGCCTCCACGGTGACATCGACGATGACGTCCTCGACCTCCGCCCCCTCCTTGCGGCACGCCGCGGCGACGTGGTCGAGTCGCTGGACGTCACGCCCGCAGAGGACGAGCCGCGCCCCGTGGGCGGCGAGCACGCGCGCCGTCTCCGCGCCGATACCGAGCGAGGCCCCGGTGAGGACGACGACCTGATCGCGCCAGGCGCCCATCACGCTCACTCGTTGAGCGCGGCGATCACCTGCACCTCGACCTGGTAGCCGTAGTGCAACGCGTTCACCGGCACCACGGCGCGCGCCGGTTTGTGATCGCCCATCACCTTGATGTACGCGGCGTTGAAGCGCCCCCACAGATCCATATCGGAGATGTACACCGTGACCTGCAGCATGCGATTCAGGTCGCTCCCCGCGGCCTGCAGGACGGCCTGGATGTTGGCGAAGACCTGCGCGGCCTGCTCCTCGATGCTGCCGACCCGGTGCTCCTTCTGCCCCGGGACGATGGGAAGCTGGCCGGCGACGTACACGCAGCCATGGTGGACGATGGCCTGCGAGTAGTGGCCGGCGGGGATGGGGGCACGCTCTGTTGAGATCGAATGCATGGGTGGGGGAGGGTGATGGCGGATGGCGGATGGCAGAGGGCAGATGTGAAGCGTCAGTGCCGACTGTAGCTTATATCATCGGCGCTCCGGTCGCCTCTCGCCGCGACTCGTCCGCCGTCCGCCGTCCGCCGTCCGCCATCCGCCATCTGCCAGCCGCCATCTTTTCCTCCAGCACCTCTCAACGCATGTCCACGGTCGCCGTCCTCGCCTTCGCGCCCCATCCCGACGATGCCGAGCTCCTCTGCGGGGGTACGCTGGCCAAGCTCGCGCGCGCGGGGCACCGCACGGCGATCATTGACCTGACGCGCGGCGAGATGGGGACGCGCGGATCGACGGAGATTCGCGCCGCGGAAGCGGCGAAGGCCGCGCAGGTGCTGGGCGTCGCAGTGCGCGAGAACCTGGGGCTCCCCGACTCGCACCTCGAGAACACTCCCGACACGCGCATGCTCATCGCGCGGGTGATCCGTCGGCTCCGTCCACAGGTGGTGATTGCCCCGGCGCCCAGGGGACGGCACCCCGACCACCGCATCGCCGCGCAGATGATTCGCGACGGCTGCTTTCTCGCCGGCATCCGGAAGGTGGACGCGCACTCGGAGCCGCACCGCCCGCGCAAGCTGCTGCACGCCATCACGTTTCGCGAAGACCACGTGAAGCCAACCTTCGTCGTGGACATCTCGGCCGACTTCGAGACGAAACTGCGGGCCGTCGCCTGCTACGAATCGCAGTTCGAGGGAGTCATTCAGGCCGGCGAGGTGTATCCAACAGGAGCGCCCCTTGCTGACGTCATCCGGCATCAGTCGGCGCACTATGGCTCCCTGATCCGTTGCGCGTACGGCGAGCCGTTCTGGACGCAGGAGACCATGAGAGTGGACGATGTGATGGACCTGCAAGTAGAGACCTTCTGAAGAGAAACAACAGAGAGACAACAGAGAGACAACAGAGAAACAACAGACTACCAAGTGCGACGCGAACGCCTCATTGACATCTCCACGACACTGGCGCCCGGTACCCCGGAGTGGCCGGGGGACACCCCGTTTTCGTGTGGGTGGACGTGGCGGATGGCCGATGGGGCGAGCGTCAATCTCTCGGCCCTCACCACCAGCCCGCATGTCGGTACGCACGCCGACGCACCGCTGCACGTGCACGATGACGGCGCGCCGAGCGACCAGCTGCCGCTCGACGCATTCATCGGCCCGGCGGTCGTCGTCGACGTATCACACCTCGCCGGCGAACTCGACCGCGACACGCTGCGCGCCGCAGGGCTCGTGAC
Source organism: Gemmatimonadaceae bacterium (assembly GCA_036504815.1). Lineage (NCBI taxonomy): Bacteria > Pseudomonadati > Gemmatimonadota > Gemmatimonadia > Gemmatimonadales > Gemmatimonadaceae > Gemmatimonadaceae bacterium. Next base: position 86,175 of record DASXUN010000020.1, read on the forward strand.
CACGCCGGCGCGGCTGCTGCTCAAGACCGGGCAGTCCATTGCACGCGGCGGATTTCCGGAGTCGTGGCCGGCGCTCACCGCCGCGTGCGTACAATCGCTGACCGCCGACGGGCTGCGACTCGTCGGCGTGGATTGTCCGAGCGTCGACGTGCGTGAATCGAAGACGCTCGACGTTCACCACGCCATCTTCGGCGGTGGCGCGTTCATTCTGGAAAATCTTGACCTTTCCATTCCCGCCGCGGGATCGTACGATCTCATGGCCGCACCGGTGAAACTCGGCGGACTCGATGCCGCGCCGGTGCGGGCGGTCCTGCGCCAAACCTCTTCGGACACCTGACCATGCGTTTCAATTCGCTCTCCCGCCGCGCCGTCTGGCGCGGACTTGCCCTGATCGGCGCCGTTGGCGCCCTGGCCGTCGCGGCCCGTCCCAGCGCCGGACACGAGGCGCCGCAGGGCGGCGTCGTCATCCAGGTTCGCGACTTCGAGAAGGCCTCCATTGTGGAGATTGTCGCCTGGAGCGCGATGGAACCGCAGTATGGCCTGCGGACCTTCGTCAAGCGCAACGGCTCGCCTGACCGCTATCACCGGCTCTGGGTCAACAGCGCGTATCCCGCCATCAGCGATGCCGCGGATGCCAAGGGGCTCAATCGCCCGCTGCAGATCTCCAGCCTCCGCGACGACCAGAACTGCCTGAACGGCAAGTGCGCGCCCACCTCCACCGTGGGCGCGCGCATTCCGGACGAGCCGCTGCGCAAGGCCAAGGAGGACGTGCAGGTGAAGTTCATCACGGGGAGCGGCGCCGAGATCATCTTCACGGCGCGCCGGCCGCTGGTGAATGCCTATCTGGCCGCGGTGGACTCGGTCGTCGGGGCGCTCAAGAAGTAGGCCCGCCGTTTCAGTAAGCGCGCCGCGCCGCCGCGCGGCAGGAAGCCCCGCCCGTTCATCACGGGCGGGGCTGTTTGCGTGGATCGCGTTCCACGTGCCATCAAACTCGTCGGCCGCTACCGCTTCGGGCGCCAGAGATCCCGCGAGGGCTATTGCCCCGCCCCGCCCGCCTTCACATGATTGCCGCATGACTGCCCACACCCACTACTTGTGGTTCAACACCACGCGCGCGCAGGAAATCATCGACATCACCGACGAGGTCGCCGAGCAGGTGCAGCGGAGCGGCGTTCGCGAGGGCTTCGTGCTCGTGTCGGCCATGCACATCTCCGCGTCGGTCTTCGTCAACGATCACGAGTCGGGACTCTGGCACGACATCCTGCACTGGCTTGAGCACACCATCGCGCCGTGGGACCCGTCGCGGTACCGCCACAACGACACTGGCGAGGAGAACGCCGCCGCGCACCTGCGCTCGCTGACCATTGGGCACGAGGTGATTGTCCCCATCACGGCCGGCGAACTCGACCTCGGCCCCTGGCAGCGCGTCTTCTACGGCGAGTGGGACGGCCAGCGGAAGAAGCGGGTCATCATCAAGGTGCTGGGCGACAAGTAGCCCCCGTTATATTTCGTCCATGCCCACGCCCCCCATCTATCTCGACCACGCAGCCACGACGCCGGTGCGCCCCGAGGTGCTCGAGGCGATGCTGCCGTACTTCAGCGCGAAGTTCGGCAACTCGTCGAGCGCGCATCGCTGGGGACGTGAGGCGCGCGCGGCCACCGACGCCGCGCGCGAGCGCATCGCCGCCTGCCTGGGCGCACAGCCCGACGAGATCTGCCTGACCTCTGGTGGCACGGAAGCTGACAACATCGCGGTGCTGGGCGGCTGGCGCGTGCAGCAGGGTGACGGCCGCCCCGGCATCGTCAGCACCCCCATCGAGCACAAGGCGGTGCTCGAATCGGTGCATCAGGCCAGGCGCGAGGGCGGCGACGAACGGCTGCTGGCCATCGACCCCACGGGGGTCGTGAATCTCGATTCCGCGCGGCGTCACATCCGCGCCGATGTCGCGATGGTCACCGTGATGTGGGTCAACAACGAGACGGGTGTCATCCAGCCCGTCGCCGAACTCGCCGCCCTTGCCAAGGAGGCCGGCGCGATCTTCCACACCGACGCCGTGCAGGCTTTCGGCAAGCTCGACGTGGACGTGCGGACGCTCCCGTGCGACTTCCTCTCGGTGAGCGGGCACAAGTTCGGGGCACCCAAGAGCATCGGCGCGGTCTTTGTTCGCCGCGGCACCGCGCTCGCCCCGCTCTTCTTCGGCGGGTCGCACGATCGCGGGCGCCGCCCGGGCACGGAGAACACGCCGATGGCCGTGGCGCTCGCCACCGCGATGGAACTCACCCTCAAGGAGCGGGACGCGGAGGTGGCACGCCTGCGCGCGCTGCGCGACCGGCTGGAGTCGCTGCTCGCCTCGCGCCTCCCCGACCTCGTCGTGCACGGGCGTGGCGCCCCCCGCGTGCCGCACATCCTGCACGTCTCCATCCCCGGCACCGACAGCGAGTCGATGCTGATGGCGCTCGACTTGAAGGGGGTCGCCACCTCGAGCGGCTCGGCCTGCCAGAGTGGAAGCGTCACGCCGTCGCACGTGCTGAGCGCCATGGGCCTGCCGCCCGAGCTCGGTGCGTCCGCCGTCCGGATGAGCCTGGGCAAGCTCACCGACGACTCGCAGATTGACCGCGTCGCCGAGCTCTTCCCCGAGGCGGTCAAGTCGGCACGCGCTATGTCGGGGAGGTTCTAGCGTGTGGGGGAGTGATGGCAGATGGCAGATGGCCGATGACCGCTAAGGCGCGCGTACTCGTGGCCATGTCGGGCGGTGTCGACAGTTCGGTCGCCGCGGCGCTCCTCGTGCGCCAGGGGTACGACGTCGTCGGCGTCACGATGAAGCTGTTCGAGGACGGCGCCGAACTCCCCGACCGTCCGTGCTGCTCGCTCGACGCCACCAGCGATGCGCGGCGCGTGGCCGAGCAGCTCGGCATTCCGCACTACGTGCTCAACATGGTGGACCACTTCGGCCGCGACGTGATTGCCGATTTCGTCGCCGAGTACGCGCGCGGCCGCACGCCCATTCCGTGCGTGCGCTGCAACACCTTCACCAAGTTCAGCGACCTCGTCGCCAAGGCGGACGGCATCGGCGCGGAGTATGTGGCCACGGGTCACTACGCCCGCGCCATCGCCGGTGAGCTGCATCGCGGCACCGATGACAACAAGGACCAGACGTACTTCCTGTGGGGGATCCGGCGCGACGTGGTGCCGCGGCTGCTCCTCCCCGTCGGCGAGATGACGAAGGCGGAAACGCGCGCGGTCGCGCGCGATCTGCAGCTGCCGCGTGTGGCCGACAAACCAGAGAGCCAGGAGATCTGTTTCGTCCCGGACGGCGACTACGTGCAGATCCTCCGGCGCGAACTCGGCGACGGTGCCCCCGCCCTCTCACCGGGGCGCATCGTGACGACCACGGGTGAGGTGCTCGGCGAGCACGAGGGATTTGCACGCTACACTATCGGCCAGCGGCGTGGACTCCCGGGCGGCTCCGCCGATCCGCTGTATGTCATCGCGCTCCGCCCCGAAACGCGCGAGGTGGTGGTCGGGCCGCGCGAGGACCTGCTGGGCACGCATCTCTCGGCGAGCGGCATCAACTGGCTAGTGGACTCTCCACCGCGCGCGGGCGACGAAGTGCAGGTGCGCGTGCGGCATCGCGCGGCGCTGGCGCCCGCCGTCATTGACGCCATCACGGGCGACGCGGTGTCCGTCACGCTGCACGCGCCGGTTTCCGCCATCACGCCCGGGCAGAGCGCGGTGCTCTACGACGGCACGCGCGTGCTGGGCGGCGGGTTCATCGCGTAACGCTTCGCGAACGCTACGTGGTTACCGACGCCTGGCGTTCGCCGCGTGTGCATCGCGCACTGCTGTGATCGGCGCCCAGACGAGGTTTCCCAGAAACGCCCAGGCGGCAATGCCTCCAACGCCGTTGCAGTTGTCGAGGCCGGGAAGGCAGCTCGCGGCCACGACTGCTATGGACACACTGTGAATCGCCAGATGGCGCCACCCGTGGCGCCGATTGCCTGCATAGAATGAGCCGACGCCCGGCAGCCCGAGACTCAGCAGACCGGCAGCTACAGCGCTCTTTTTCCCCGCAACCGGCACCTGCGATCTCGCGTACGCGCCGCCGTCCAGGGCGGCGGATGCGAACTGCGCGACGCGCACGCTCGATGCCTGCTGCGCGCCAAGCATGACCGGTGTCGCATCCAACGCAACGAGCGCCAGGATGGCGAGAAAGAAGACGCGCAAGTGCACCTCCGGGTGGGAATCGCGGGGAGGGGGCCGCAGGGGTTAACTAGTACTTCAGCCCCGCCTCGCGGGCAAACGCCGCCATCGCGGCGCGCGCCTCATCGCTCAGATCGGCCGGCGCATCCACGCGCACTTCGACCAGCAGGTCGCCCTTCTTCCCATCCTTCTCGATTCCCTGGCCGCGCACGCGGAAGCGCTTGCTCGACGGCGTCCCGGCGGGAATCGCGATGGTCACCTTCTTGTCGTCGAGCGTCTTGACGCTCACCTTCGAGCCGAGCGTGGCCTGCGCGACGTTCACCGGCACATGCGCGATGAGGTCGAGCCCATCCCGCGAGTAGAACTTGTCGGGTTCCACCTTGAAGGTGATCACCAGGTCGCCGGGCGGACCGCCGCGTACGCCGCGCCCGCCCTGTCCCTTCAGCCGGATCTTGGCGTCGGTGTCGGTGCCCGGCGGCACCGTGATCAAGACCTTCTTGCGTTCGCGCTTCTCCCCCTGACCGGCGCACGCAGAGCACTTCTCGCTGGCCACCGATCCCTTGCCCAGGCACATCGGGCAGGGGCGGTTCACGGCGAAGCCGCCCTGGCCGAACGAGATGGAGCCGCGGCCGCCGCATTCGGGGCAGGCGCTGATGCGGGCGCCCTTGGCCGCGCCGCTGCCGCCGCACGTGCTGCACTCCTCGTTCACCTCGAGTTCCACGGGGATCTTGCCGCCCATCACCGCGACGCGGAACGGCACTTCCAGCGTCGTCTCGATGCTCTGGCCCCGCTCGGGTTCGCTCGCCTTCGGACGCTGCGCACCGCCGCCGAACATCGAGCTGAACAGGTCGCCGAGTCCGCCGAACCCACCGACGTCGAACTCCTCGAACTTGGGTGGCGTCCCCGCGCCGGAGCGAGCGCCGGGGCGCGGGCCCGAGCTGCGGAAGCCACCCGTGGCGCCGCCGCCCGGGCGCCGCACGAAGTCGCCGAATGCGCCGAGGCGCCGCATCTCGTCGTACTGCGCACGCTTCTTCACGTCGCCCAGGACGTTGTACGCCTCCGAGATCTCCTTGAAGCGCTCGGCCGACCTGGGATCCCCCTTGTTCGTGTCGGGGTGATGCTGCTTCGCCAGGCGGCGATACGCCTTCTTGATCTCGTCGGCGGTCGCCTTTTCGGCGACCCCGAGGACGGCGTAGAAGTCCTTGCTGTGGGCCATCAGCGGATCAGCCGTGCCATTGCTTGACGACCACGCGCGCCGGGCGCAGCAGTTGGCCGTTGAACGTGTAGCCCACCTGATAGACCTGCGCGACGAGCTCGTCCTCTTCGGGGAGCGCCGCCGGAATCGCGGTGAGCGCCTCGTGCACCGACGGATCGAACTTCTCACCCTCCGGATTCACGACGACGAGTCCGTGGCCGGCGAGTGACTTGAGCACCTTCTTCTCCACCAGCAGCACGCCGTCGACGATGGACTGCGCCGGCGTCGTGGCCGGATCGAAGTGCGCCACGCGTCCCATGTCGTCAAGCGAGTCGAGCAGCCCCGCGATCAGCGCCCCCATTCCCTTCGACTCGGCTTCCAGCCGTTCCTTCCCGCTCCGCCGGCGGAAGTTGTCGAACTCGGCGAGGAGTCGAACGTACTTGTCCTTCTGCTCGGCCAGCTGACGCTCGGCGTCGCGCAACGCGGCGCTGGTCGCATCCGTCGGCGCCTCGCCTTCGGCACCGAATGCAGCATCGGCAGACTCGACGGCATCGGCGGCCTCGTTGGAGGCCTCGTCAGCGACCGGCGAGCCCGGATCGAGGTCGGGCGTGGTTTTGGGATCGGTCATCGGCTCAGTATTGGGGCAGGACGGCGCACCGCGTCGCGCGACGCGGTGTGCCACTGTGAATTTCACGGTTCGCTGACCCCCAGTGCAACCGGCGAGCCACGAATTTTCTGTCGAAATGGCGGTTATTGAGACCTACGGAGGTGGCCGCACAGACGTTTCGAAAGGGAGGCTGCCATGCCGCAGCGCCTGATGCGGGTCGAAAGCCGGCTAGGCGCTGCCCCGCAGCGACCGTCGGACCAGGCTGAGCGCTGACTGGGCGCTCCGCTGACGGATTTCCTGACGATCGCCAATCATGATCGCCCGGAAGCTCTTCACCGTCCCGTGCACGTCGGCCGCAATGCAGACAGTCCCGACGGGCTTCTCCGGCGTGCCGCCGTCGGGGCCGGCGATGCCGGTGATCGACACGCCCACCTCCGCCCCCAGCGCCCGCCGCGCGCCGGCGGCCATCTCCCGCGCCGTCTCCTCGCTCACCGCGCCGTGCGCCTGCAGCGTCTCGGGCCGCACGCCGAGGGCGCGCACCTTGACGTCGTTGTGGTAGGCGATGATCCCGCCGAGCATCACGTCACTGGATCCCGGAATCGCCGTCAGTCGTGCGCCGAGCAGTCCTCCCGTGCAGCTCTCGGCCACCGCGATGCGCTTCCCCGCCAGGCGAAGTTCGGCGAGCACGGCAGCCGCGAGGTCTTCGTTCCCTTCGCCGTACACGTGCTCGCCCGCCGCCTCGCGCAGCACGGCGGCGACGCGCGCCAGCTTCGCGTCGGCGTCGGCGGCGGCCATGCGGCGCGCGGTCAGGCGCAGGTCCACCCCTTCCCATCCCGGGAGATATGCGAGTCCCAATCCCTCGAGCTCGAGCCCCGCGATGCCGCGAATGCGATCGGACAATGCGCTCTCGGCGATGCCCGTGGTGCGGATCGTGTGCGAGCGGACCACCGTGGGCGGTCCCGTGAGGCGCTGCACCAGGCGCGGGAGGAGCTGATCGGTGAACATGCCACGCATCTCGCGCGGCACGCCCGGCAGCATGGCGACCCAGCGCCCGCGCGTATCCTCGAGCCAGATCCCCGGCGCGGTGCCGTGTCCGTTGGCGAGGATCACCGCCCCGTGCGGAATGAGCGCCTGCTGCAGGTTGCTCTGCGGGATCTCCCCCTTGCGGCCAAGTGACGCCCACCGCTGGCGAAGCGACGCGACGACGTCCGCGTCTTCGTACATCTCGCGGCCGAACAGTTGCGCGATGGACGGCTTGGTCAGGTCGTCGCTGGTCGGCCCGAGTCCGCCGGTAGTGATCACGGCGCCCGTGCGCTCCAGCGCGCCGCCGACGCCCGACGCAATTTCGTCGGCGCCGTCGCCCACCGAGGTGCGGCGCGCCACGAGGATGCCGTGCTGCGCCAGTTCGCGCGCCAGCCAGGCACCATTGGTGTCGATGGTGTACCCGAGGAGGAGTTCGTCGCCGATGGTGACGACTTCAATCAGCATGGTTTCATCCGCCGTCTGCCATCCGCCAGTCGCCGTCGACCGCCTGCTGAGTTCCGACTATCGCAGCACCTTCCCATAGCGCCGCAAATACACCGCGAAACTCCACACCGTGAGCAGAATGGCGACGGCCATCGAAAGCGTTCCCACCGTACCGGCGAAGAACGCCACCTGATCGAGCGCAAAATGGACGAAGCCGTGCTCCTCGACGTACGTGCGGAACGCGAACCAGAAATAGGCGGCGCCCACCCAGATGAACTGGAAGATGGCCTTCGCCTTCCCGGGCCCGATGGCGGCGATCACCACGCCCTTCGCATTGGCCGCCTGACGAAACCAGGTCATCGCGACCTCGCGGCCGAGGATGATCACGAGCACCCACCACGGGAACGGCACCGACAGCCCGCCCCAGGTGATGAAGGCGTAGCTCGAACCTTCCGCCGCACGCGGCAGCAGGCGCACCAGCCACTCACCGCGCGGCGCCTGCAGCAGGTACATCGGAATGAACACGGCCAGCAGGAAGATCTTGTCGGCGAGCGGGTCGAGCAGACGGCCAAGATTGGTGATCTCGTTGCGCTCCCGCGCCAGCTTGCCGTCATAGTGGTCCGAGATTGCCAGGACCAGGAAGAGCACGAACGCGAGCCCGCGCAGGGTCGCCGAGTGAATGAACGGCAGCCAGGCAACGAGCGGCGTGAGCGCCATGCGCCCGACGGTGATCCAGTTCGGGAGATTCACGGCCCTGCGCCGGCGCTCAGGCGAGCGCCTTGAGGACGAGCTTCGAAACGGCCTTCAGGGTGTCGAAGACGCCATCGCCCGTCACCGCGACCGCCTCGAAGTACGTCGCGTGTTCGATCCACTCGCCCGTCGGCAACTGCTCGATGAGGTTCTCGGTCGGATGGAATGGATCGGGAGTCACGCGTTGGCGGGCCGGATCGACGACTTCCCAGCCCGGATTGAGTGCGGCTTGCAGGTCCGCGAGCGGGGCGGCGTTGGGCAGGTCGCGTTTGTTGTACTGGATGACGAACGGCATCTTCGTCAGGTCGTACCCGTACTCGGCCATGTTGTCGTACAGGTTCTGCATGGCCTCCTGATTCGCTTCCATGCGCTCGAGCTGTGAATCCGCCACAAAGACGATGCCATCGACGCCCTTGAGGATCAGCTTGCGCGAGGCGTTGTAGTAGACCTGGCCGGGCACCGTGTACAGGTGGAACCGGGTCTTGAAGCCGCGAATGGTGCCGAGGTCCACCGGCAGGAAATCGAAGAACAGGGTGCGCTCGGTTTCCGTGGCGAGCGAAATCAGCTTGCCGCGGGTGTCGGGCTTCACCTTGCCGTAGACGTGCTCGAGATTCGTCGTCTTGCCGCCGAGACCGGGGCCATAGTAGACGATCTTGCAGTTGATCTCGCGCGAGGCGTAGTTGATCATCGACATGACCGTTCTCTCCTAGCTGAACAGCTGGTCGATCTCGTCGTCTGCGCCGGCGAGAAGGTGGGGTTGCTGCGGCTGGCCACTGCTGCCACGCGAGAAGACCGCCTCGAATAAACGCGTAAGTTCACCCACGGTTTCCTTCATCTTGAGCCGCACGAGGCCGAGCGTCGTGCGGTTGTCGAAAAGCGTGACCAGAATGACGCGGCGGGCCACGTCCGCCAGGTACATGGACTCCTTCTCGCCCTGATGGAACAGCGAGTTGAAGTCCGATTCGCCAATCAGCCGCGCCAGCTGGTCGTTGGCGCTGAAATCCGCCGCGGTCAGCGTGGCAAACGCCGTCGGGTCGAAGTTGGGCTGTTCCCCCACGGTCGCGACCAGCTGCCCCGTGCGGTCCACGAGGAGCGCGCACCGGGCGTTGCTGTCAAAGAGGAACTTCTGGAGCGTATGCGTGATCGCCCCGAAGTCGTCTTCCGTAAAGGACCAACTGGCGGCACCAACGGGCATGGCGGAGGGCTGGAGTAAGGGTAAAAGATGGACAGAAACGCCTGAGGAGGACAGGGGGACGGGGTGGAGAAGCGGAACGGGGAGGGGGTAGCGGCTCGGCGAGGGAATATGGGAGTCGGAACGAGGAGGGAGGCCGCTGGACGCGCCGAGGAACTCCCTTCTCGTTCCACGCCTCGTCCCCCCTCGCTTGGCCTCTACCCCCTCCCCGTTCCGCTAAAGCGCCCGTCGCGCCGTAATCGCCTGCGCGATCGTCACTCCGTCCGCGTATTCCAGGTCCCCGCCCACGGGCAGGCCGCGCGCAATCCGGCTCAGCGCCACGCCGGTCGGCGCCAGTTGCTGCTGCAGGTACAGGGCCGTCGCCTCACCTTCCAGCTTGGCGTTGGTCGCCAGGATCACCTCGCGCACGCCGCCCGCGCTTACCCGGGCGACGAGCGGCGCGATAGCGAGGTCGTCCGGGCCGACGCCGTCGATGGGCGCCAGCCGGCCGCCCAGCACGTGATACGTGCCGCGGAACTCCCCCGACCGTTCAATCGCGCCGATGTCTGACGCCTCCTCGACCACGCAGATCAGCGCCGCATCCCGGCGGGGATCCGCGCAGATGGCGCAGAGTTCGGCCTCCGTCAGGTTGAAGCAGCGGGGACACGGATGGACTTTCTCCGCCAGCGTCACGAGCGCGTCGGCCAGCCGGCGCGACTGCTCGGCCGGCTGCTTGAGCAGGTGATACGTCAGCCGCAGCGCCGACTTGCGCCCGATCGTGGGGAGCCGCGACAGCTCGGCGACGAGGTCGTCGATGGCCGACACGTCAGAACGGAAGGTTGAATGGCAGATTGAGGCCGCCCATCAACGCGCGCATCTCGCGCTGCGCCGCCTCGGCGGCCTTCTTCTGCGCGTCGGTCGTCGCGACCGTGATGAGATCCTCGAGCATTTCGACGTCGGCGGGATTCACCACGGTGGGATCGATGCGCACCTTCTTCACGTTCCCCTTGCCGTCCGCCTCGACCACCACCATGCCGCCGCCGGCCGAGCCGGCGACCGTGAGCTTGAGCAGCGCCTCATCCACCTGCTGGGCGCGCTGCTGCATCTGCTGCGCTTGGGCGACGAGATTCTTGAGGTCCATGGTTCGCTACGGAAGGAGACGAAGATCCAGCGCCTCGATGGCGGCGTCGAGCACCGCATCGCGCTTGCGCAGCTGGGCGACGCGCCGCGCCAGGATGCTCTCCTCGGTGAGGCGCTCCATGGGTGCCGCCTGCTGCGCCTTCACCGTCAGGCGCTCCACGCCGGTGAATCGGGTGCGCAGTGCCGCCAGCACGTATTCCGCCCCCTGCGTGATGGCGTCGCCGTGCGCCTCGGTATCCACCGCGAGCGTGATGACGCCCGACCCCGACACGGCCTGCGGCGTCGCGTGATCGAGCATCGACGCCAGGGTGCCGCGTCCGCCGCGGCGCACCACGTCCACGATTTCGTCCCAGAACTCCGCCAGCCGGTTGATCTCGGCCGGTAGGGTCGCGGCCGGCGTCGCCACGTCGGCGGCCGGCGGCGCGGACGCCACGGAATGCGCGGCCGACTTTGCCGGCGGTGTCTCGAGGGCTGACTTCGCCGCTGGCGCCTCGAGCGCGGCCGACGGTGCGGCCGGCACCGCGTCGCGCAGCCGCGGCGGTGCGCCTTCGCGCACGACGGGAGCCGCCTGTCGCGGGGGACCCTCGCGCGCGGCGTCGCCGCGAACCGGTTCGCGGCGCGCGGGCGATGACGTCCCGCCCCCGGATGGGGCGCCCGGCGGCGTGGGCATCATGCCCTTGAGCACCGACTCGAGATCCACCGTCCGGTCGAGCAAGGCGAAACGCACGAGCAGTGTCTCGAACAGCAGCTGCTGCTGCGACGAGCGCCGGAAGTGCGGCTCGAGCTCCACCAGCATGGTGAGCATCCGCACCAGGTCCGCCGCGCGCACGCGCTCCGCGCGCGCCCCCAGCTCGTGGCGCAGCCGGTCGCTGATCTCCGGCGGCGTGCCGCCCAGGGAGAGCGCGAGCTGCGCGCGCAGCAGGTCGCTGAAGTCGGCGAGCAGGACGTTGAAGTCGACGCCGTGGTCGGCCAGCCGCCCGACGGTCGCAAACACGTCGCCCGCGCGGCGGTCGAGCACGAGGTCGAAGAGCGCCAGCGTCTCGTCCTCGGGGACCAGCCCCAGCGCATCGCGCACGCGCTGCGGCGTGAGCGTGCCGTCGCCCCAGGCGAGCACCTGGTCCGTCAGGGAGAGGGCGTCGCGCATGGAGCCGTCGGCGGCGCGGGCCAGCATCGCCAGCGCCTCGGGCTCCGCCTGCACCTGCTCCTCGGCCAGAATCGCCGCGAGGCGCTCGCGCACGTCGGCGGGGCCGATGCGCTTGAGGTCGAAGCGCTGCAGCCGGCTCAGGACCGGTGCGGCGGCCTGCGCGATCTTCTGCGGTTCCGTGGTGGCGAAGACAAACACGACGCGCGGCGGCGGCTCCTCCAGCACCTTCAGGAGCGCATTCCACGCCTCGCGCGTGAGCATGTGCGCCTCGTCCACGATGTAGACCTTGTACCGGTCGTCCCCGGTGGGCGCATACTGCGCCCGTTCGCGAAGGTCGCGGGCATCGTCCACGCCGCGGTTCGACGCGGCATCGATCTCCACCACGTCGAGCGACGCGTTGCCGCTCCAGATGCGCGTGCAGCTGGGGCACGCCCCGCAGGGCTCGCCGTCCTCGCGCTTCTGCTCGCAGTTGAGCGCCATCGCGAGCACGCGGGCAAGCGTCGTCTTGCCGGTGCCTCGCGGCCCGCACAGCAGGTAGCCGTGGGCCACCCGGCCACGGGCGATCGCGCCCTTGAGCGTCCCCGCGACGTGCGTCTGCACGGCCACCGCCGCGAACGACTTGGGGCGGTACTTTCGGGCGAGGGCGAGGGACATGGGATAAAACTGCAGACGGTAGACGGTGGACGGTAGACGGTTGACGCGGGCGGTCACGCCCTTCCGGCACGGGAGCGGCCCGAGGCGGGAACAGCGCGCGGTCCCCGCGCTTCCTGGAGGGCTGCTGGCGCTCTGGGCCGCGCAAATTCCGCGTCCGAATCCCCGGCCACCCCTTGACTTGGCGCCCCGGGTCCAGTTACCGTCCGTGACCATGCTCAGCGCCCGCGCCTACTATTACTTCTACTTTCGCAGCCTCTCACGGGCCGCGGGGGTAGGCGTTCGCGCATAGCTGACACCAACACCTCGCTCACACCAGGCCCGTGGACATGTCCACGGGCCTTTTCTGTTTCCCCGGAGATCCTGTGATCATCATTACCGAAGCTGGCATCCCGCAGCACACGCTCGACGAACTGCGCGAACACCTCGAGGAACGCGGAGTGCGTACGCACGTGTCACGCGGCACCGACCGCGTCGTCGTGGGGTGCATTGGCGACACCTCCGCACTGGACGCCGGGGCGGTGCGCCGCTGGCCGGGCGTGGAATCCGTCGTGCCGGTGCGCACCCCGTACCGGCTGGCCTCACGCGGATTCAAGGCGGAGCCGACGCTCGTCCCCCTGGGTGACGCGGCCGGCACGGCCCTCGGCGGGCGGCGCGTGGTGGTTGCCGCCGGGCCCTGCTCGGTGGAGAACGCCGAGATGCTGGTCGAGACCGCCATCGGCGTGCGCGACCGCGGCGCGGCGATGCTGCGCGGCGGCGCCTTCAAGCCGCGCACGTCGCCGTGGGCGTTCCAGGGGCTGGGTGTACAGGGGCTCGCGCTGCTCGCCGAGGCGCGCGCGGCCACCGGCCTCCCGGTGGTGACGGAAGTCATGGATCCCCGCCACGTGGACCTCGTGGCCGAGCACGCCGACATGCTGCAGATCGGCGCGCGCAACATGCAGAACTACGCGTTGCTCGCAGAGGTGGGGCGCGTGCGGCGTCCCGTGCTGCTCAAGCGCGGCCTGTCGGGGACGATCACGGAACTGCTGCTCGCCGCCGAGCACATCATGGCGCGCGGCAATGAGCTGGTGGTGCTGTGCGAACGCGGGATCCGCACCTACGAGACGGCGACGCGCAACACGCTCGACGTGGCCGCCATTCCGGTGCTGAAGCGCGAGACGCACCTCCCGGTGATCGTCGACCCGTCGCACGCCGCCGGGCGGGCCGACCTCGTGGCGCCGCTGGCGTTCGCCGCCATCGCGGCCGGCGCCGACGGACTGATCGTCGAGGTGCATCCGCGCCCCGGCGAGGCGATGTCCGACGGGGAGCAGTCACTCACGCTCGACGCCTTCGGCGCGATGATGCAGTCGCTCGCCCTCTTCGCCGAGGCGGCCGGCCGGACGCTCGCGCCGGATCGCCGCAAGACGAGGGTCGCCTGATGACCCCCGCCGCCAAGACCGCGCCCGCGCTTGCGAAATTGCGCGCCGAACTCAGCACGCTGGACGCCGAGTTGATTGATCTGCTGCACCAGCGCATGGAACTCGCGCGCCGCATCGGCGCGGAGAAGCGCGCCGCCGGCCTTGCCACGCTCGATCCGCGGCGCGAGGCACAGGTGGTTGCCGCGGCGGCGCGCCATGCGCGGCAGGCCGGCCTCCCCGAGGAAGCCGTGCGCGACATTTTCTGGCCGGTGGTCGCGATGTGCCGGCGCGCACAGCAGGACGACGCCCCGTGACCGCGCGTCGGGCAGAGGTGACGGGTCCCGTCGCGATCCTCGGCCTTGGCCTGATCGGCGGTTCCCTGGCTCGCGACCTCTCGGAGCGGGGCGCCGACGTGTGGGGCTTCGATGTCGATACGAACGCCACGCGGCACGCGCAGCGCGCCGGGGTGATCTCGCGCGTGATCGACCGCGGCCTCCGCGCCCTGCGCGAGGCCGACACCGTGATTCTGGCCGTGCCGGTGGATGCCGTGCCCCGGCTGCTCGAGCAGGCCGGAGACGCGGTGCATCACGCCGCGCTCATCACCGACGTCGGAAGCACCAAGCGACGCATCATGCAGAGTGCGGCGGCGCTCGGATTGTCAGCCAACTTCGTGGGGAGCCACCCGATGACCGGCGATCACCGCGCCGGCTGGCTCGCCTCGCGGAGGGGTCTTTTCGCAGGGGCACGCGTAGACCTCTGCCGCACCCCGAAGACCAGCACCAGCGCCTGGCGGCGCGCCCGCGCGCTCTGGCGCGCCGTGGGCGCCAAGCCGGCCGAGCGTGACGCCGCGCTGCACGATGCGGAGATGGCCTTCAGCAGTCACCTCCCCCAGCTCCTCTCCCTCGCCCTGGCGGGGACGCTCTCGTCCCGGGCCATCGCCCGCCGACGGCTCGGCGGTGGCGGCCGCGAGATGACGCGGATGGCGGCATCGTCGGCCGACATGTGGGGGCCAATCTTCGACGACAATGCCGTCCCCGTACTCGACGCGCTCGACACCTGCCTGGCGCAGCTCGGTGCGCTGCGCGGTGCGGTGGAGCGGCACGACCGCCAGGCGCTGACGGAGGCGTTCGCGGCGGGGGCGGAGTGGATCAACAGCACGACCTAGGATCGAGAATCCCCGGTCGTAAACGAACTCGCGGGGCTCACCAAACGGTGAGTCCCCGCGAGAGTGCTCCAGGCCTGACGATGCAACGTGGGACACCACGTACCGTTGCTGCCTTTCGGCCCTGGCGGAGTTGGCGGGCCCGCGACCATCGGGGCCTGAAGCATACCTAAGTTAACGGCGGGGCGAGGCGGGTACAACTACGACTGAGGATTGGAAATCCGGAACGGGATCGAGGAACTCGAATACGGATTGCGACTTACGATCGCAGGTCGCAGTCCCCATTCGCAATCCTGCATCCCGTTCCGGATTCCATATCCTAAGTCGTCGTTACGCCAGCACCTTCCGGAACACCTCCGCCGCCTTCTGCATCTCGTCCATCGTCCCGATGGAGATGCGCAGCCAGTTGGTCAGCGGCGGGAACGGCCGCCCCACGGCGATGCCTTCGCGCCGGCACGCCTCGCGCACGGGGCGCATGTCGCGGCGCAGGTCGATCATCAGGAAGTTGGTCTCGCTGACGCCAACCTCGTATCCGGCCTTCTCGAAGAAGGCGCGCGTGAACGCCTTGGCGTCGCGGTTCCGCTTCTGCTCGAGCGCGATGTGCTCCCGGTCGCTCACGGTGGCCGTCGCCGCCCCGAGCGCCAGCACGTTGACGCCGGAGCCGAGCCGCCACCCCTGCAGCTTGCGGGCGGTGTCCCGATGCACGATCGCGTACCCGGCGCGCAGGCCGGCCATGCCGAACACCTTCGAGAAGGTGCGCGACACGATGATGTTCGGATCGGCGATCGCCAGGGGCACCGCCGACTTGTACGACGGATCGTCCACGTATTCGTGGTAGGCCTCGTCGATCAGGATGTGCGTCGCCGGCGATTCGCGGCGCACATGCGCCACCCACTCGCGCACCGCCGCGTCGCCGTGCACGGTCGCCGTCGGGTTGTTGGGGTTGCAGAAGAAGATGAGCCCCGCTCCACCGGCCTTGCTGGCCATCCCCTCGAGGTCGAGCCGCAGCTTGGCATCCACCGGCACCGAGACCACCGGACGTCCCATCGTGCGGGCGAAGTTGGCCGGCAATTCGAACGTCGGCGAGGCGCTCACAAGATGCTGCGCCGTGCTCACGAACGCCTCCACGCACATCCGCAGGATCTCGCTGGAGCCGCAGCCGAGGACCACGTTCTCCTCCGAGACGCCATGCTCCCTGGCGATTGCGGCGACCAGGGCATCGTCGGGAGCGTCCGGGTAGCGGTTTGCCTCGCCAAACATCGCGCGCAGCGCGTCGAAGGCCTTCGCGCCCGGCCCGTTCGGATTCTCGTTGCTGTCGAGGCGAATCAGCCCGGTCGGGGCGGCCGGTGCGGCCAGCCACTCCGCGAGCCGGGCTTCATGACCACGGCCGCCAACGAACGGCGGCGCCAGCAGGCCGGCCCCCCCGAGTCCGAGGGCGGAGACGAAATGACGGCGGGAGACGGACATGGCAGACTCCGAGTGAGGGCCGGTTTCTATAGCGATTCAGGATTTGGAATCCGGATTCCGAATTCGGATTACGATTGCGGACTTCGATTCACGATCGCAATCCGCGTGCGAATGCCATCGACGGCATCCGCCTCACAATCGCCCATCGCCATCCGCAATCGGAATCCTCAATCCCGTTCCGAATTCCAGATCCTCATTCGTCTTCTGTTCGAGAACCTACCCCTCCGCCGCCGCCTACGCGAGCGCCCGCACCATCGCCCGCCCGGCCTCCTCCACCTGCGCCGCCGACGCGTCCAGGTGCAGCACGATGCGCACCCGCTTGGCATGCCACGCCGAGACCAGCACGCCCAGTTCCTTCGCCCGCGCCGTCACGACGCCGGCATCGAGCCGCGCCGGCAAGTCCACCATCACGATGTTCGTGTCGGGCGGCACCACCTGCACGTCCTTCACACCGTCGGCGATGATCGCCGCGATCCGCCGGGCGTTCGCGTGGTCCTCGGCGAGCCGTTCCAGATGATGCTCCAGCCCGTGCAGCGCCGCGGCCGCCACGATGCCGCTCTGCCGCATCCCGCCGCCGAGGCGCTTGCGGGCCACGAACGCCTCGTCGATGTGCGCCGCCGAGCCCACGACGCACGCGCCCAGCGGCGCGCCGAGTCCCTTGGAGAACGACACCATCACGGTGTCGGCGCAGGCGGCGAAGTCCGCGAGCGAGGTGCCCGTGGCCACGGACGCGTTCCACAGTCGCGCGCCGTCCATGTGGATGGGGAGCTTCAGCGTGCCGCGGGCGAAGTCGGCCATGGCGCGCAGGTCGGCGAGCGGCGTCACCATCCCGCCCGCGCCGTTGTGCGTGTTCTCGAAGCAGACGACGCTGGCGACGGGCGCGTGCTTGCTGGGGGTGCGCACCGCCGCCTTGAGCGTCTCGAGCGTCATCACCGGCGCGCCGCGCACCATCCGCGGCTGCACCCCGCGCAGCCCGGCGAGCCCGGCGATCTCCCAGTTGACGATGTGCGAGTCGTCGTGCGCGTACGCCTCGGTGCCGTGCCGGCCGTGCACCCAGAGGCCGCAGGCATTTCCCATCGTCCCGGTCGGGACGAACAGCGCGCGCTCCTTGCCCAGCAGCGCGGCGACGCGTTCCTGCAGCGCGAGCACGGTGGGATCGCCATCGAGGACGTCGTCGCCCACCTCGGCGTCGGCCATCGCGCGGCGCATCGCCGCGGTGGGCCTGGTGACGGTATCACTGCGCAGGTCGATCACTATCCCTCCATGGCCTCGTGCCGGTGCCAGCGCCGGCGCACGCCGTAGACATGCGCCACCTCTCCGCCGATGACGAAGAGCAGCGCCGAGTAGTACACCCAGAAGACGACGATCACGAGCGCGCCCAGCGTCCCCGTGTAGAGCGACGCGGGATTGAAGCGCTGCACCGCCAGCACAAAGATGTTGCGCGCCAGCTCGAACAGCACGCCCGTCGTCATCGACGCCACGAACGCCTGCTTCCACGGCACGTGGCCCGCCGGAATGAACTTGTAGATGCTGAAGAAGATCGTGACGACGACGCTGAAGGCGAGCACGCGCCCGACGAAGTACTCCAGGCCGCCCATCACCGAGGCGTCCACCCCGATCTCGTGCAGGATGGCGGTGCCGCGCTCGCCCATGATCGCCAGATAGGCCGAGAGGGCGAGGTAGGCCACGAAGAGCGCCGACGAGACGAGGGTGTAGCCCACGTCGTAGAGCTTCCCGACGACGATGCCCCGCCCGTGCCCCAGGGCGAAGACGCGCTGCAGCACGCTGCGCAGCGTGCCGAAGAGCCGCGTCGAGAACCAGACGAAGAAGGCGGCGGACAGCAGGCCCACACGCCCCCGCGTGCGCACGACATCGCGCAGGATCGGGTCGAGAAAGTTCGTGCCGTCGCCATTGCCCACCGGGAGCAGGCGGCTGAGGAACTCAACCACGTCGCGGGTGGAGTCGGCCTCCGGCTTGTTGAGCACGTAGCCGATGCCGGCGATCAGCAGCAGGAAAAACGGCACGCCGGCGAGGAGGATGTTGTACGCCACCCCGCCGGCGAGAAAGAACAGGTCGTCTTCGCCCCCCTTCTTCCAGATCCGGCGGGCGTAGTCCAGGAAGGTGTCACGGAGGCGCGCCGCCCCCCAGGGCGGCGCGCTCATCCGCGAGACGCTCCGTGCATCAGTTCTGGACGATGATGAGGAACTTCGACGCCGACCAGAACTGCTCGGCGTTCTTGATCGCGATCGCGCCCTTGTAGCCGCCCTTCACGGGCTGATCCGTGGCGGACAGATCCTGCCGCGACAGCACGCGGTAGCTCTTGTCGGCCTTCGGCAGCGAGATCGACGACACCTGCGTCTTGTCGATCGCGGTGAAGTCGGCCGGGTTGAGCGTCGTCGCCGGAATGTCGGTGGCCGCGATGCCCAGGATGCCGCCCTTCTTCACGATGATCCCCTTCTTGCGCAACTCGTCCTTGGTGCCGATCACGTAGTAGACCGTGTTGCGCTCGACCGTGAGGGCCGCCTTCTCGGTCGTCAGCGTCTCCTTCTCGGTCGTCAGCTGCGCCTTGTCGGTCTTCAGCGAGAGGTTCTCGCCCGTCAGCGCGGCCACCTGCGAGGTCAGCGAGGCGATTTCGGCCTTCTGGTTCTCGATGATCGACTTGAAGGCCGTGATCGTCGAGTCGTACTGCGCCAGCTGCTGCTTCAGCCCGGAGTTGTCGCCCGTGAGCGCGGCGACGCGCTGGCGGCTGGCCGCGAGGCGCGACTCCGCCTCATTGACCCGCTCGGCGAGCGCCTTGACCTTCGCCACCATCTGCGCGCGCTGTTCCGCCGGCGACGCGCTGGGAAGCTCGCCCGTGGCGCCGACGACCGGCTTGCCGGCCTTGGCGTCGCGCACCTTCCCGATCTCCGTGTTCACGTCGGCGATGAACTGCGTCGTCGCCATGACGTCCTTCAGCAGCGAGTCCTTCTCCGACGAGATGAGCTTCACCTGCTCGAGCTCCTTCTCGTACTTGTCCTTCGACACACAGGCCGAGAGGGCCAGGACCGCGGCGGCAGCAAACAGAAATGTCTTTCGCATGGTTTCTCCAGAGGATGTCGGCGAGCCCGCCCCGGCAGGCCCGCGGTCCAGCACCACTACTCTCCGGCCTCGGCGTCGTCGGGGGCCGCCTCAACCGCCGGACCGGCATGCGACGGCGCAGGCCGCCGCTGCTCGGGTGCAACTATATACCGCCGGACGTGCGGCATTGTGCCACCGACGCCCAACTGGGTGAACAGGAACTCGAACTTGGCATCGTACGCGCGCGCCAGCGCCGCCTGGGTCTCCGCCGGCAGCGACCACAGCTGCCGCTTGAACGGCCCGAGCGCCTTCTTGCGCGACTTGTAGAAGAACTGCTCGTCGGTGTCCGACGGCTTGCGCTCATCCTTGGCATTGACGCGCAGCCATTCATAGATCTCGGCGCGCAGCGTCTCCGGCATCAGATCGTACAGCATCGTCTGGAAGCCGGTGGCCAGGTGGATCTCCGCCGTTTCCGTGCGCGGGAAGTTGTTGAACAGGTCGTCCGGCAGCGTGGACGCGCCGTGCTGCACCGCGCCCGACAGGCCGTAGTCCGAGCGCGCCACCCGCCCGAGGTCCTCGAGCGTCTGGAAGTCGAGCTTCACGTCGGCAATGGAGCCGTCCGCCTTCACGACGCCGCCGTGCGAGGTGCCCGACTGCACCGAGATCTTGGACAGTCCCACCGTCCCCGGCGCCTCGCGCTGGAGCGTCGCGTTGTAGCCGTCCATGAAGGCCCGCAACTCGGCGACCGTGGAGTTGCTCGTCCCCACCTCGCCGATCTCACCGCCCAGCGAGATGGTGATCCCCTTCGGCTCGAGCCCGCGCACGTGCCGGGTGAGCTCGACGCCGATCTCATAGTTCAGGCGCTGCTGCTCGGCGAGGGTCTCCTTGGACAGGTCCACCAGCGTCGACGTGTCGAGGTCGATGTTGTAGAAGCCGGCGGCAATCGCCTCGGTGGCGAGCGCCTTGACCGCCGACACCTCGGCGACCGGGTCCGCCGCAAACTTCTTGGCGTTCACCTGGAAGTGGTCGCCCTGGATGAAGATTGGGGCGCGGTACCCCTCGCGCAGCGCCGCGGCCGTCATCACCGCCACGTACTCGGTGGGCCGCTGGTCGGTGTACGCGATCTCGCTGCGGGCGATCTCGAGCAGGAAGGCGCCGGCGTCGAGCCTGATGGCCGTGCGGAAGATGGCGCGGGCCGTGTCGTACGACATGCCGCGCACGTTGATGGCGGGGACGGTGAATCCGCGGATCTCGCCGCGGCCGCGCGCCATGTAGAGGTCGTGAATGGAGGCCGGGCGCACGCCCACGGCCTGGCCGAGTTCAAGGATGACCCAGCGGGCCCAGTCCTTCTCGTCGGCGCTGCCGAAGACGGCGAGGCGCACCAGCTCGTCCATCCGGCTGGAGGCGAGCACGGCCGGGTCCTTCAGGACGACGCGATGATTCTCGATCGCGGCAGCCGGGCCAAGAATGCGATGCAGGGAGTCGATCGTATGCGACATGTCAGATAGTCAGTGTGATGTGGGCGCGGAGGATGCGCCGTCGGCTGGCAGGTCTAGCCAGCCTTGTAATTTGGCCGTCTTGGAAGCGCGCGGCAACTATAGAAGAGCGGCGATTTGCCCTACCCAGAATTGCCGCGATCTCGGCTGCCCAACCGCGGGTGGCACCCTTTGGCCAGCTGCCTCAGCCGAGATGGACGACCCGCCGAACGAACCCCGCCGGCTCAAGCCCGTTCACCCCGCCGGTGTTCACGTAATCTGGATGACCTAACTCCCGGTTGGCCAACCGCTTGCCAAGTTCTACCCCGGGCTGGTCCAATGGGTTCACGCGGTACAGCGCCCCGGCCAGGGTCGTCGCCTGCATCAGCCACATCATCAGCCCGCCCAGATGCCAGGCATCGGCCGCGCCGAGGGTCAGTGTCATCGACGGCCGTCCGGCGCGCGCGAGCGCGCTCGCCGTCGCCCGGCACTCGACGTCCAGCAGTTCACCCAGCGTGTGCCCACCGAGGAAGGCGAGCGCCTTCTCGCCCTGTTCAAGGCGCGGAATCGTGACGTCCTCGGCCGGGTGCTCGAGTCGCAGGAAGGTCACGGTCTTGTCGGCCGGCCCCTCCATGAACAGCTGCACCTGGCTGTGCTGGTCGGTGGCGCCCACGCTCGCGATTGGCGTCGGCCCCACGTGCAGGCCGTCCGCATCCACCTTGCCGAGCGATTCCGCCCACAGTTGCACGAACCAGGGCGCGATGTCCCGCAGCGCGTCGCTGTAGGGCATCATCACGTGCATCCCCTGCCCCGCCTGCTCGTGCGCGCGCCACTGGAGCGTCGCAAACAGGCCGGCCAGGTTGCTGGCGAGCTCGTCGCCCATTGTCGCGTCGCGCATCACCGCCGCGCCGGCGCACAGCGCCTCGACGTCGATGCCACAGAGGGCCGCCGGCAGCGTCCCCACCGGTGACAGCACGCTGAACCGTCCGCCCACATTCGGCGGCACGTCGAAGACCGGAATCCCGTCGCGCCCCGCGATGGCACGCAGGGCACCCTTGGCGGGATCGGTCACGAACGCGAGATGCTGCGCCGCGTCGAGCCCGGCGCTCGCCAGGCGCTCCCGCACGACGAGAT
Organism: Gemmatimonadaceae bacterium; assembly: GCA_036504815.1. Taxonomy (NCBI): domain Bacteria; kingdom Pseudomonadati; phylum Gemmatimonadota; class Gemmatimonadia; order Gemmatimonadales; family Gemmatimonadaceae; species Gemmatimonadaceae bacterium. Next base: position 108,193 of record DASXUN010000020.1, read on the forward strand.
ACTGTGCCAGCGTCTCGATGGTCCCGCCGGACTTGGAGATCACCACGAAGATCGTGCGCGGCAGCGCCACGAGCGACAGCACGCCCGCGATGGTGCGCGGATCGACGTTGTCGAGCACGTGCAGGCGCGGCCGGCCGCCGCGTTCCGCCGAAGTGCGCGCGTTCCACGCGGGGGGCAGCAGCGCCGTGCGCAGCGCGATGGCACCCAGCGAGGAGCCGCCAATCCCCAGCACGACCACGTCATCGTAGCGACCCGCCACCGACTGCGCGAAGGCGACCACCCGCGCGCGCTCGGCAGCCTGCGCTTCCAGCTCCCGGTATCCGTACACGCCCGTCGCGGCGATCGCCGACACGGCCTGGTGCGCCGCGCGGAAGCGCTCGCCCAGCGCCCCCCAGTCGTCGTCGCGCACGCCGGCGGCCACCGCCGGCTCCGTCATCGAGGTCAGATCGAGCGAGAACGCCATCAGCACTCCACCACGAGGCCGTCAAAGGCCGGCTGGATGTCAGGAGGAAGTTCGGCCGCGAGCGCGGCATGGAGGTTGTCGTGCGTCAGGTGGGTGAGCCACGTCTGCCGCGCGCCGACGCGGCGCGCCACGTCCACCGCCTCGCCGAGGCTCAGGTGCGTGGGGTGCGACGTGCGGAAAAGCGCGTTGATCACGAGCACCTCGGCGCCGGCCATGAGCGCGAAGGCCGGCTCGGGGATCATCTTCGCGTCGGTCACGTACGCGAGTGCGCCGATGCGGTAGCCGAAGACGCGCCAGCGGCCGTGCGGCACCTCGATGGGCGTCACCTCGGCGTCGCCGATGCGCGCCGTGACGCCAGGCTCGAGCGCCATCGCCAGCCCCTCGGGCTTGTACGTCCCCGGCATCGGCCGAATGCTGTCGTCGAAGATGTACGGGAACTTCGTGTGCAGCGTCGCGAGCGTCTCGGCCGGCCCGTAGATCGGCATGGCCCCTTCGCGGCGCACAGAGATCGCCCGGATGTCGTCGAGCCCGTGCGTGTGATCGGCGTGGTCATGCGTGAAGAGCACCGCGTCCACGTCATGGATGCCCGTGGCGATCAGCTGCAGCCGCAACTCGGGCGGCGTGTCGATCAGGAGGCGGGTGTGCCCCACCTCGACGACGGCGCCGACGCGCGTGCGCTTGTCTCGCGGATCCCCGGACCGGCACACCGCGCAGGCGCACCCGACCACCGGGACACCGAAGCTGGTGCCGGTGCCGAGGAACGTGAGCTTCACACCGTCTCCACCTTGAGCGTGTTGGTGGTGCCGGGGACGTCGAAGGGAACGCCCGCCGTCATCACCACCCGGTCACCCGGCTTCGCGAAGCCGAGGTCCACGCAAATGCCGCGCGCGCTCCACGCCATCTGCTCGTAGGTGTCGGCGTGCGGCACCAGCACCGGCGTCACGCCCCACACGAGCGCGAGCTGGCGGTAGGTGCGCGCCTGGTCGGTGAACGCGACGATCGGCACGCCGGGACGCCGCGCCGCGACGATGCGCGCCGCGAAACCGGACTTGGTGAAGACCGCCACCGCCACCGCCCCGACCATGCGCACGGCCGTCACCGTGGCGCCGGCAATGGTCTCCTCGACACTCGCCTGACCCGGCTCCACGCGGTCCGCGCCGACACCGCGCGGGACGGGATGGCGCTCCGCCTCGAGCGCGATGCGCACCATCGCCTCCACCGCGAGCTTCGGATACGCGCCGCTCGCGGTTTCGGCGGAGAGCATCACCGCGTCGGTCCCGTCGAAGATCGCGTTGGCCACGTCGCTCGCCTCGGCGCGCGTCGGCCGCGGGTTGGTGATCATCGACTCGAGCATCTGCGTGGCCGTGATCACCGGCCGGCCGTAGCGGTTGGCCAGCGCGATGATGCGCTTCTGGGCGATTGGCACCTCCTCGAACGGGAGTTCCACGCCAAGGTCGCCGCGCGCCACCATCACCGCGTCCGACGCCTTGAGGATCTCCTCGATGTCGTTCAGCGCCGAGTCCTTCTCGATCTTCGACACCAGCAGCGTCCCCTTGGGGACGAGCGCCCGCAGGGTCGCCATGTCGGACGGTTGGCGGACGAACGAGAGCGCCAGATAATCCAGCTTGTGCTCGACAGCGAAGGCGATGTCGAGGCGGTCCTTCTCCGTGAGCGTCGGCGCGGACACCTGCACGCCGGGGAGGTTCATCCCCTTCGAGGACTTCAGCGGACCGCCATAGACGACCACGCACCGCACGAAGTCGCCGTCGACGGACAGGACGTCGAGCGCCAGCAGCCCGTCGTCGAGCAGGACGCGGGCCCCCGCCTTCACGTCGCGCGCGAGGCCGTCATACGTCACCGGAATGTCCGACGCTCGCGCGACGTTCTCGTACGCCAAGGTGACTTCGGTCCCCTCCGACAGCTGGATGGGCTGCGCGAGGTGACCGACGCGGATGCGCGGCCCCTGCAGGTCGCCGAGGATCGCGACGGGACGATTGAGTTCCGCCGCGATGCGCCGGATGTCGGCGATGCGCGCGGCGTGCTGGTCGTGCGTGCCGTGCGAGAAGTTGATGCGGGCCACGTCGAGCCCAGCCTGCATCAGGGCGCGCAGCATCTCCGGATCGGAGGACGACGGCCCGATGGTGCAGACGACCTTGGTGCGCTTGCGGCGACTCGGCATCGGCTCCACCTCAGCGGCTGGCGGCGACGGGGCGGCCAAGCACGGCCGCCTTCGCCTCGAGTCCGGCGAGCAGGGCGTCGAACGACTTCTGAAACGACGCGAGCCCCTCGTAGAGCAGTTGCTCCGTCACCTGGCGCACCGAGATGCCCGCCGCCTCCACCGCGTCGAGCGCGCGCTCGGCGCCGGGAATGTCGGTGTCGATGGTGCGCCGCGTCTCGCCATGATCACGGAACGCCTCCAGCGTGGCCGGCGGCAGCGTGTTCACCGTCTGCGGGCCCACCAGCTCTTCGACGTAGATGACGTCGCGATAGGACGGATTCTTGGTGGAGGTGCTCGCCCACAGCGGCCGCTGCACGCGCGCGCCGCGCGCGGCCAGCGCCGCCCACCGCGCGCTGCCGAACTGATGCGTGAAGAGCCGGTAGGCGAGCTTGGCGTTGGCCACCGCCGCCTTGCCCTTGAGCGCGTCGGCCGTCGCCGCGCCGAGGGTCCCCGCCTTCACCATCGCATCGAAGCGCTTGTCGATCTCGGTATCGACGCGGCTGACGAAGAACGACGCCACGCTGGCGACGGGACTGAGCGGCGCGCCCGCCGCGGCACGCGCCTCGAGACCGGACAGGTAGGCCTCGATGACGCGGGCGTAGGCCTCGACGGCGAAGAGCAGCGTCACGTTCACGTTGATGCCATCGGCGATCAGTTGCCGCAGGGCGATGGCCCCCGCGTCGGTCCCCGGCACCTTGATCATCACGTTCGGCCGATCCACCAGCGTCCACAGATGCCGCGCCTCGCGGATGGTCCCCTCGGCGTCGTTCGCCACGTTGGGCGACACTTCCAGGGAGACGTAGCCGTCAACGCCCTCCGTGCTGTCGTAGACGGCCCGGAACAGGTCGCACGCCGCCCGCACGTCGGTGGACGCCAGCGCCTCGAAGAGCTGCCACGCCGACGTCGCGCCGGTCAGGTCGGCCACCTGCGCGTCGTACGCCGTCCCCTGGGCCAGGGCCTTCTCGAAGATCGCGGGGTTGGAGGTCATCCCGGTGAGCACGTCGTCGCGGATGCGGCGCGCCAGCTCCCCGTTGAGCAGCATTGGGCGGTCGATGTAGTCGAGCCAGAGGCTCTGTCCGGCATCGTGCAATGCCTGGAGGCGCGGTGCGGGCATAGTATGGGCGTCGGTGGCAAGTGAAAGGGGGCGGCCTTGGCCGCGCCCCCTGAAACTTACTTCGTCGACCAGCCGGTGGAGAGTTCGAGCTTCCCCCACGCGATGGTCAGCGTTCCCTTGGGCGCCTGGTCCCCGGCCGGCACCAGGGCAATCTGGAGCGACTCGCGGGTCTCTCCCAGCGTCCTGGCCGTCAAGGGAACGCGAGCCAAGTCCTTTGTCTGGTCATATTCCGTGCCCCACTGGCCGGTGTTGCGGTTGATGATGAGGTCGTACCCCTTGTCGGTGCGGATGGTATAGAGCGAGTAGGCGCCCTTGGCGACATTCGCCCCGCCGATGACGAGGTCGACGTCGGTCGTCAGGGTCGTCGAGCTGTTGGCACCGGTGCGCCAGATGGTGCCCGCCTTGGCGAGTTCGATGGGCACGTCCCGGCCGCGGGCGTGCGGCTGGCCGTAGTCGATCTTCACCACCAGCGCCTTGGGCGCGGGTTGACCGGCGACGCGCGGGGGAGACAGCGCGATCTCCGTGGTGGCGCGGCCGCTGAGCGCGGCGCGCAGCGGCGTCTGCGCGGAAGCCAGCGTCGGGGCCAGGAAGGCGAGGGCAAGCAGGGAACGACAGGACATGACACGCTCCACGTCGGGTTCAGACGTCGGGTTGGGTGGCACCGGCAAGGTGAACCACGGGGTCGGGTGGACCGCTCGAGACTATCGAATCCTCTCGCTCCAGTCGCGGCGGCGCAACCCGTTCGGCAAATTGAGACATGCCCCTGAAGATCCTGGTCACCGATGAGATCGACGCCGAAGGCGTCGCCCTGCTGCGCGCCGTCCCGCGATTCGACGTCGATGAGCAACCCACGCTCCCGGCGCCCGACCTGCTCGAGCGCATCGACCAGTACGACGCGATGATCGGTCGCAGCGCCACCAAGGTGACGGCGGCGCTGCTCCGCCGGGCGACCCGCCTGAAAGTCGTCGGACGGGCCGGTGTCGGCGTGGACAACATCGCGATGGACGTCGCCACGGAATTGGGCATCGCGGTCATCAACGCCCCGGCCGGCAATACCGTCGCGGTGGCCGAGCTGTTCTTCGGCGGCGTTATCTCGCTGCTGCGCCACCTCACGCGCGCCGACCATTCGATGCACGAGGGGCGCTGGGAGCGCTCGGAGCTCCTGGGCACCGAGCTGCGCGGCAAGTCGCTTGGCATCGTCGGGCTCGGGCGCATCGGCAGCGAAGTGGCGCAGCGCGCGCACGCCTTCGGAATGGACGTGCATGCCTACGACCCCTACGTCGGCGAGGAGCGCTTTGCCGCGCTGCGCGTGAAGCGCGCCCCCACGCTCGACGCGCTGCTCGATGAAGCCCAGTTCCTCACGGTGCACGTCCCCCTGACGGACGAGACCACCGGCATGATCGACGCGCGGGCGCTGGCCCGGCTGCGCCCCGGCGCCATCGTCGTGAACATGGCGCGCGGCGGGATCGTGGACGACGACGCCCTGCGCGCATCGCTCGATCGCGGCCACCTGGGGGGCGCCGTGCTCGACGTCTACCTGAAGGAGCCGCTCACGGGCGACCATCCGTTCCGTCCGTACCCCAACGTCGTGCTCCTGCCGCACATCGGCGCGTCGTCCGCCGAGGCGCAGCGCAACGTGGCCGTGGACGCCTGCGCGGCGGTGCGGGACGCGCTGCTCAACAACGACCTCTCGCGCTCGCTCAACGGCGCCCTCGCCGGCGAGGACGCGGCGACGCTCGGTCCCGCCCTGCTGCTCGCCCGCCGCGCGGCAACGGTGGCGCGCGCCCTGCTCGCCGGGCGCGGCGCCACGGCCATCGAGACGCTGACGCTCAAGACCGGCGACGACCTGACGGCGAGCGCGGGCGCCCTGCTTGCCGCGGCCGCCGCCGGGATGCTCGAAGGGGTCGTGGAACAGGAGCGCCTGAACCTCATCAACGCCCGCGGGCTCGCCACGGCGCGCGGCATCGTCCTCGCGCACGGCGAGGGCGGATTCGCGCCGCATTCGCGCGCCATCGAGGTGCGCCTCACCGCCGGCGAGCAGTCCATGCGCATCGGGGGTGTCGCGGCGCTCGACTTCACGCCGCGGCTCACCCGCATCGGCGACTTCCACGTCGATGTCGCGCCCCGCGGCACGCTGCTGGTGCTCACCAACCACGACGTCCCCGGCGTCATCGGGCGCGTCGGCACCGCACTGGCCGACGCCGGCGTCAACATCGCCGAGTATCACCAGGCGCGGCTCGCGGCGGGTGGCGAGGCGCTGGCCGTCATCACCATCGATGGCACCCCGCCGGCGCACGTGCGCGAGATGCTCACCGCGCTGCGCGATGTGCGCAGCGCCACCCTCGTCCGTTTCGGGGGCGACGCGTGAGCCTGGACCTGCTGCGCGATCCGGCGGCGCTCGAGAGCTACGCGCGCGACGTCTCCGGGCTGCGTGCCCTGCCGGAAGCGGTCGCCCGTCCCGAGTCGGCGGGCGAGGTGCAGGACCTGATGTGCCGCGCGGCCGCCGATGGGGTGTGCGTCACCGCTGCCGGCTCGCAGACGAGCACGACGGGCGCGTCCGTCGCCGCACGCGGCTGGCTGCTCTCCACGCGCGCGATGTCGCGAATACTCGACATCGACATCGCCCGCCGCGTGGCGCGCGTGGAGCCCGGCGTCCTCATCGGCGACCTGCAGCGCGCCTGCGCGGGCGACGGCCTGTTCTTCGCGCCGGATCCGACGAGCGAGGAGGAGTGCACGATCGGCGGCGCGATCGGCTGCAACGCGTCGGGACCGCGCACGCTGGCCTATGGGCCGACGCGGCGTCACGTGCGCGCCCTCACGGCGGTGCTGGCCGACGGCGCCAACTTCCAGGTCCGCCGCAGCGACGTGGAGAAGAACACCGTCGGCTACCAGTTGGCGCACGATCCGGTGGACTGGTTCGTCGGGAGCGAAGGGACGCTCGGCATCGTGACCGAGGCCGAGATCGCGCTGCTCCCCATCCCGCCGCGCGTGCTCGGACTGGGCGTGCCGTTCCCCGACGAGGCGCGCGCCCTCGCCTTCATCGTCGCCGCCCGGCAGACCCCGGCGGTGCGTCCGCGCTGCCTCGAGTATTTCGACCGCGAGTCCTTCGCCATCGCCCGCGTCGCCATGGACGATGCCGCGTGGGCGCCGGCCGCGGGGGCGCTGGTCTACACCGAGGACGCCGGCGACGGCGAGGCGCCGCTGGACGACTGGCTCGCGCTCGCCGAGCGCTTTGGCGCCAACGCCGGCGACGTGCGCGCCTTCGACGGGGAGCAGGCGTTGCGCGAGGCGCGCCGTCTGCGCCACGCGCTCCCCGCCGCGATGCACGAGCGCACGGCGCCGTTCCTGGCGCAGGGCGGCCGCCGCATGAGCACGGACTGGGCGGTCCCCTATCCGCTCGCCGCCGCGGCGCTCACCGAGGCGCGGCGCATCGCCGACGCGCATCACCTGCCGCCGGCCGTGACCTACGGGCATCTCGGCAACGGACACCCGCACCAGAACTTCGTCGCGCGCGATCCCGACGACGTGAAGCGCATCGAGCGCGCCGTCGGGGAGACGCTGCACGCCGTCATCGCGATGGGCGGCACGGTGGCCGCCGAGCACGGCATCGGCAAGATCAAGAGCAAGTGGCTCTCCCTGCAGGCCAGCCCGCGGCAGGTGGCGCTGATGACGGCCCTCAAGCGCGAGTTTGATCCGGAGCATCGGCTCGCTCCCGGGAACATTCTGTGAGGCGCTACGCCTCGGTCGTGCTCGACGCCGACTCGACGATTGCCGGCATCGAGGGGATCGACTGGCTGGCCGCGCAGCGCGGGCCGGAGGTCCAGCGCGCGGTCGAGGCGCTGACGCATCGCGCGATGAACGGCGAGCTGGCGCTGGAGGACGTCTACGGCGAGCGGTTGCGCGTCATCGGCGCCACCGACGAGGACCTCGTGGCCCTCGCCCTCGCGTACCGGCGCTCGGTCGCGCCGGGCGCGGCCGACGCCATCACGGCGCTGCGCGCGGCGGGCATCGCGGTGCACGTGATCAGCGGCGGGCTGCGTCCTGCCCTCCTCCCGATGACCCGCGCCCTCGGGGTCGAGGACGCGTGCGTGCACGCCGTGGATCCCGTGCGCGACGCGACCGACCGGCTGACGTCGGCCGCGCCGACGCCGCTCACCACGCAGGCTGGCAAGTGCGACGTCGTGCGCCAACTCTCCCTGCCGCGTCCCATCCTGGCGGTGGGCGACGGCGCCACCGACCTGGCGATGGCTCCCGCCGTGGACGCCTTCGCCGCTTACATTGGATTCGTGCGCCGCGATGCCGTCGTCGCCGGCGCCGCGCTGGTTCTCGATTCGTTCGCCGCCCTCGTCGCCCACGCCCTCTCCGCATGAACGCGCCTGCCTTCGGCACCTTCTTCCTTCCCGGCCCCACGGAAGTGCGTCCCGAGATTCTCGCGGCGATGCTGCGCCCAATGATCTCGCATCGCAGTCCCGAGTTCGAGGCGCTGTACGCCCACTGCGACGAGGGACTGCGCCGCGTCTTCCGCACCACGCGCCCCGTTTACATCAGCAGCTCGTCGGCCACGGGGCTGATGGAAGCGGCCATTCGCAACGCCCCCGCCGGGCCCATCCTTTCGCTGGTCAACGGCGCCTTCTCGGCGCGCTTCGCCGACATCGCCCGCGCGTGCGGCCGCACCGTGCAGGCGCTCGAAGTGCCGTACGGCGAGATCGTCCCCCTCGAGACGGTGGAGCAGGCCCTGCGCGCGCGACGGTTTGCCGCGGTCACCGCCGCACATTCGGAGACGTCGACCGGCGCCGCGCAGGACGTGCAGGCCATCGCCGAACTCGCGCACGCCAACGGCGCGTTCTCGCTCATTGATTCCGTGTCGGGAATGGGCGGGATGCCGGTGGAGACCGACGCCTGGTCGCTCGACTTCGTCCTCACGGGCTCGCAGAAGGCGCTCGCCCTGCCGCCAGGTCTCGCCTTTGCCTGCGCGAGCGACCGCTACCTGACCGCCGCCAGGGAAGCACCGTCGCGCGGACGTTACTTCGACATCGCGGAGTTCGCGCAGTACGCCGCGAAGCGCCAGACCCCCAGTACGCCCGCGGTCTCGCTCTTCTACGCGCTCGAGGCGCAGATGACGGCGATCGGGCCGACCGGCATGGAGTGCCGTTGGGCGCGACACGCCGCGATGTCCTCGGCGACACACGCCTGGGTGGAGCATCAGCGCCTCGAAGGCCGGTTGGAGGGGATCCTGGCGCCCGCGGGCGCACGCAGCGCCACGGTGACGGTCGTCCGGACGCCTGCCACGGTGGATGCGCGCGACGTGGTGGACGCGGTCGCGAAGCGCGGCCTCACGCTCGGCGGTGGCTACGGCAAGCTCGCGGCGAACACCTTCCGCATCGGCCACATGGGCGATCACACCGTCGAGACGGTGTCGCGCCTGCTCGACGTGATCACCGAGGTGCTCGCGGCGAAGTAGGGCGAGGGCCGCGCGCGGCGGCCTTCGCCATTTGCACACCAAGCGTCGCGCTCCACGCGTCGCGCGTCGCGCTCAGTCCGCGGACGGCGCCTCGCGCGCGATTTGCACCGGCGATATCACCACGTCCGATCGGCCCGGCGCGAGCAGCTGCGCCACGGTTTCCTGGCGATGCGCGAAGATCCGGCGCAGCGTGCGGTGCACGAAGGGCGCCGCGACGTCACCGAGCGGCGCGAACGGCAGCCGGAAGCGCACATGGTCGTCAATGCGCGTGCCGCCGGGAACGGCAACGCAGCGGTGCTCGTGCACCCATTCCGCGTACGGTCCTTTCACCTGCTCGTCAATGAACCGGTGCGGGGGCTCCCAGGCGCTGATCAGCGTGCGCCACCGCATCGGCAGTCCGTGCAGCCCGATCGTGTAGTCAATCAGCGCGCCCGCACGCATGGCCACCGGCATCGGCGTCCGGATCTCGAACCGAAGCTCCGGCGGCGTGATGCGCCCCAGATTCGACGCGTCGGCGAAGAACGCGAAGGTCTCGTCGAGCGTCCGCGGGACGGTCAGGGAGGTGGTGAGGTGCCAGGCGCGAGAGGTCATTCAAGCCGGAAACCGTTTCGGGGGGAGTTGCGTTGACAAGCCAGAGGCAGTTGGGTTCTTGTTGAACGCCCGACTTCGCCGCCGCAGTTCCCGTCCTCACTGGAACCATCCTCGTGCACGATTCCTCCACCCGTCCCACTGACATGCTGCCGGTGCGCCTCGTCGCGGAGCGCACGGGGCTGTCGCCGGATGTGCTGCGGGCGTGGGAGCGGCGCTACGGCGTGGTGACTCCCGGGCGCTCGCCGGGCGGGCAGCGCTGGTACACCGAGCGCGACGTCGCGCGCCTGCGGCTCCTCGCCCGCGCGGTCGCGGCGGGTCGCAACATCGCGTCGGTGGCATCGCTCAGCGATGAGGCCCTAGCGCAGCTGGTGCGCAACGAGGAGGCGGCGACGCTCGCGCGACAGACGCCGCACGCCTTCGCCGCCCAGCCGTATCTCGCCGACGCGATCGCCGCGGTGGAGGGGCTCGACGGCACCGCGCTCGAGGCGACGCTGCGCCAGGCCACCCTGCGCCTCTCGATGGACGAACTGCTCGACGGAGTCATTGCGCCGCTCGTCCGGAACACGGGCGATCGCTGGCACGGCGGCACGCTCACCCCGGCGCACGAGCATCTTGCCACCGCGGCCGTGCGCCGCCTCCTCGGCTGGCTCACCGACCAGTACGCGGCCGCCGCCGACGCCCCGGCCGTCCTCGTCACCACGCCAGCGGGTCAGCTCCACGAGCTGGGCGCCGCGCTGGCGGCCGCCACCGCGGCGGCCGCTGGTTGGCGCGTCGTCTACCTCGGCCCCAATCTCCCGGCCCACGTGATCGCCGAGGCGAGCAGCATCAGCAACGTGCGCGCCGTCGCGCTCAGCGTGGTCTTCCCGGCAGATGACGCGCAGCTCGACGCGGAACTTCGCGCGCTGCGCACGCAACTGCCCAGCGACGTGCAGATCGTCGTGGGGGGAGGCGCCGTCCTCGCGTACCGGCCCATCCTCGACGCGATCGGAGCGACGGTGGTCACCGACCTCCCGTCGCTCCGTCGCTGGCTCGTGCAGTTGTCGGCCAACTAGCGCGTCGCGACAGCGCCGGCGACGATTCCCCGCCGCCGGACGCCGATCGGCCTCGCACGCTACATCCGCGGCCCGCGATCCAGCTCGTCGATCGTCTTCGTACTCGGCCGGCGTTCCTTCTGCAGCCGGGCGGCAACTTTTTCGTTCTCCGCGAGCACGCGCAGGATGTTTCCGCTCGCCACCTTGCGCAGGTCGTCGTCGGTCCAGCCGCGGCGCGCGAGTTCGGCGAGCAGGTCCGGGTACTTGGAGACGTCCTCGAGCCCCTGGATGTGCTCACCGCCCATGCCGTCGAAGTCGCCGCCAAGCCCGATATGGTCGGCGCCGATCAATTTCCTGATGTGATCAAAATGGTCGGCCACATCTGCGAGCGTCACGATCGGCTCTGGATTGGCCTTCAACCACTCGTCCATCGCCGCCCGCAGGCGGGCCGTGTCGCCGCCGAAGCCGCTGGCGAGTTCGCGGCGCCGCGCGATGCGCACCTGGCGCCAGTCCAGGTTCTTCTGCGAGACGAACTCGCGGACGAAGGTCACCATCACGATGCCGCCGTTGGCCTTCAGCCGCACGAGGATCGAGTCGGGGACGTCGCGCGGATGGTCGGCCAGCGCGCGCGACGACGAATGCGAGAACATCACCGGCGACGCCGTCACCGTGAGGGCGTCGCTCATGACCGCCGGCGAGACATGCGAGAGGTCCACGATCATGCCCAGGCGGTTCATCTCCCGCACCACTTCCTTGCCGAAGGGCGTGAGCCCGCCATGGGTCGGCTTGCCGAGCGCCGCGTCGGCCCAGTCGAGCGTCACGTTGTGGGTCAGCGTCATGTAGCGCGCGCCGAGGTCGTAGTACACGCGCAGCGCCCCCAGCGAGTTCTCGATGGCGTGACCGCCCTCGAGGCCGAGGAACGACGCAAACTTCCCGGCCACGAACGCGCGCCGCGCGTCGGCCGAGGTCCTGGCGAGGGCCATCTCCTTGTCGTACTTCGCGATCATCCGGCGCGCGATGTCGAACTGTTCCAACTGCATGCGCGCGTACCCCGAGTCCTTGGCCTCGCCCGGAATGTAGATCGACCAGAACTGGCCTCCCACGCCGCCCTGCTTGAGGCGCGCCAGGTCGGTGTCCTGGTTCCTCAGGTTGGTGCGCAGGTCGAAGTGATCGACGTCGCGCGGCATTTGCGCGTCGTAGCGGATCTCCCACGGCACGTCATTGTGGCCGTCGATGACCGGAGTGGTGGCGAGCAGTTTCTTGACGCGCGCCAGGTACGGATCGGGGGCCTGTGCCTGCGCCGCGGCCGCGGCGGCGAGCAGGAGGAGGGCAAGGAGACGGCGCATGCAGGTCACCGGTGCAGGGGCACGGTACAGGGTGTGGTGCAAGGGCACGGTACACAGCGAGGTGCAGGGTGCGGGGGAAGAATGTATGGCGCCGATGTTCCGTGCACCAACTCATTCCGCCAATACACCCCGCACCGTTTCCTTTCACCCCACCCTGTACCGTGCCCGTGCACCCTGGGGCCACGACGAAGCGGCCGCCAA
>DASXUN010000022.1 GCA_036504815.1 Gemmatimonadaceae bacterium
CACCTGCGCCAGGACCCGTGCCCGCTCCAACTCTCGTGTCGACATCCCCGTGCGCCCCATCCCGGCCTCCTCGCGAGGCCTCGAATCTGGGGGACACTTCTACTGGTCGCACCACGGGGACATTATCCGCGGCGTGCAACACGCCCCTGACGCCCCGCGTCGGGGGCTCTATCTTTGCCGCATCCTCTGCCGGCCCAATGACATGCCCGACCTGGTCTCCCCCCGCACCCTCGCCTTCCAGCTCTACGACGTCCTCGGCGCCGAAACGCTCTGCCAGCGCCCCCGCTTCGCCGACTACTCCCGCGAGGCCTTCGACGCCGTCCTGGAATCGGCCCGCGGCATCGCCACCGAGCTCTACGAGCCGCATCGCAGCGCCAACGACACCCAAGAGCCGCGCGTCGAGAACGGCAAGGTCGTCCTCAACCCGGGCGTCAAGCCGGCCTGGGACGCCACCGCCGAGGCAGGGCTGCTGGCCGCCACCCACGACGTGGAACTGGGCGGGATGCAGCTTCCCCACGTCATCTCCGCCGCGGCCTTCTGCACCCTCGACGCGGCCAACGTCGCCACGGCCTCGTACCCGCTCCTCACCGTCGGCGCCGCCAACCTGATCGCCGAGTTCGGCTCCTCGGAACAGAAGGCGGCCTGGCTCCCGCGCATGTTCGACGGCCGCTTCGGCGGCACCATGGCCCTAACGGAGCCCGACGCCGGATCTTCGCTCGCGGACCTGCGCACCGTGGCCCGTGCCCGGCCCGACGGCTCGTACCATCTCGAAGGAACGAAGATCTGGATCTCAGCGGGCGAGCATGAACTGACCGAGAACATCGTTCATTTGGTTCTCGGGCGCATCGAAGGAGCACCCGCTGGCACGAAAGGCATCTCGCTCTTCATCGTCCCGAAGTTCCTCCTCAACGCCGACGGCTCCATCGGCGCGCGCAATGGCGTCGTCCTCGGCGGCCTCATCCACAAGATGGGCTGGCGCGGCACCACCAGCACCCTGCTGAACTTCGGCGAGAAGGACCCGTGCGTGGGCTACCTGGTGGGCGAACCCCACAAGGGGCTGGCCTACATGTTCCACATGATGAACGAGGCGCGCATCAGCGTCGGACGCTCGGCCACCGGCATGGGCCACGCGGCCTACGCCCACGCCGTGGAATACGCCCGCACCCGCAAGCAGGGGCGCCTCCCGGGCGAGAAGGACCCGACCAAGCCGCCCGTCCCGATCATAGCGCACGCGGACGTGCGCAGAATGCTCCTCGAGGCTCGGGCCCACATCGACGCTTCGCTTCTGCTGATCCTACAGTGCGCCCTATTGGTTGATGAGCAGAAGACCGCAGAAACTACAGAGAAAAAGCAGCTGGCTACACTGCTGCTCGAGGTGCTCACTCCCATCGCCAAGACCTTCCCGTCGCTCGGCAGCCAGATCGCCATCAGCAACGCAATGCAGGTGATGGGCGGGTACGGCTACGCGCGCGAGTATCCCATCGAACAGCTCTATCGCGACAACCGCCTCAACCAGATCCACGAGGGAACCAACGGCATCCAGGCCCTCGACCTGTTGGGCCGCAAGGTGGTGCAGGACGGCGGCGCCTGCTTCAAGGCGCTCGCCGGTCAGGTGAAGCCCACCATCGCCGCCGCCCTCGCGTCAAGCGACGACACCCTCAAGGGCTTCGCCGGGCAGCTCGCCACCGCCCTGGGCGAATGGGCCGAATGCACGAAGGTGCTGGGCGGGGCGATGATGAAGGACCCGAATCGCGCGCTTGCTAACGCGTCGGTCTACTTCGACGTGTCGGCGCGCGTGGTGGTGGGCTGGCTTTGGTTGCGCATGGCGGTGACGGCAGACGGGAGACGGGAGACGGCAGTGGGCGAGGAGGAACGGGACTTCCTCGCCATGCAGCTGCAGTGCGCCAAGTACTGGTTCGGCTGGGAGCTTCCGCGCATCGCTCCGGACATCGCCCTCCTCACCCGGCTCGACACCACGACGCTGGACGCATCGCCCGCCTGGTTTTAGGAGGGGGGCGGCGACCTACGCTGCGACTTGCTCGACGGTGATCTCGGGGGCGCCAGCGCGACGAGACGCGTGTTCAACGGTGATCGCGCACATGTCCCCGTGTTCGTCCACGTCTACGACCGTGTTCTCGTCGAGGTCCCGCGACTCAAACACGGGGACATCCCGGAACTCGATGTAGAGCGTGTCCGTCTGCTTGAAATAGCGAATTTTCACGGCACGAAGCTCCGGTCGAAAGAGGCGTTGTGCACGGTCTCGCCGTCGGCAAGCAGAACGACCCGAAGGTATCGCCCGCCGTACTCGGGAACCGCGCACCAGCGCCGCAGCCGGCCGTCAGTCTGCGCAGTTTCCCGTATTGGGTTGCGAATGGCTCGCAAGATCCATGCGTCTTCGATCATCGCGCGATCGGGACGCCGCCGCACGAGTTCAAAATACTCTGTCTGCTTCACGGGGCAACGCCTGTAGAGAATTGGCGACCCCAACTTCACCTGCAGTCGAGCGCCTGCCGTTACCAAATCCTCGCCAAGCGCATCGTCGCGGCGTTGCGCTGGGGGGAGGGGGAGCTGAGAGTGATCGGCTTAACGGTGCGGTAGTTTCTCCCGTCTACCATCTGCCCTCCGCCATCACCATCCCCCACACCAACCCGTCCTTACCCAGTGGGCCCTGATGGATTCGAACCATCGCGCGTCGGATTATGAGTCCGCTGCTCTAACCGCTGAGCTAAGGGCCCGGCCCTGTGGCGACTCCAAGCTACCCCCGGCCGCGGTAGTTTCGAAAGTGTGGTCCAGTCTTGACGCCCTCGTGACGGTCGACCCTCACCTTTGGCGCGGCACCTTTGGGAGCAACTGAAGTGACCTTTCCGGTGGGACTCTGGCTGATCCTCCTGATCTTCCTGCTCGTGGTACCTTCGCCGTGGGATTCGGACGTTCGGCTCCAGTTGGCGGTGGCCGCGACGGTGTACGTGGCAGGGTACGGCCTGGTGACGCTCCGCCGGCTGCGGCAGCGCACGGGTGGGGAAGAGACGTCAAAGATGCCGGTGCCCGACGTGCCACCGCTCCCTCGCCGGGACGATCCGCGGGAACTCGCGGAGCGCCGCTCGTTCCGGCTCGAGGTCTTCTGCACCCAGTCGGCCGAGGAGGCCTCGCGGGTGGAGGAAGTGAGGGAAAGCTTGCGCGCGTTCGGGCCGGCGCTGACCCCTGTGGTCAGCGACGCCGACGCCCGCATTCGCCTGGCGATGGACCAGCTGCTCGTCGCGCCCAGCGTGGAGGTGCTGGCGCAGCTCGAGGGGCTGGTGCGGGACCGGATGCGCGTCGCGTCCGCCAGTAGCCCCGAGGCGAGGCGTGCCGCCCCGCCGTCGGTGGCGGCGCGGCGCCTCCCGGCCTTTGCTTCGTCTCGGCTTGACAGTTTGTCCCCGTAGTCCCACATTGGGGCAGATTGAGCTTCTATAGTTGGCGGGTCCCGACGTGGGGCCGCCCGTCTGTCCATACTCAGGAATCTCCGGAGATCGCCGATGGCATTCAATTTCGTCAAGCGTCTGGCTGGCCTCGCCCTGGTGGCGGTCTGCGTCTCGCCGTTGACTGCGCAGCAGGTCACGCTGCAAGACCTCGCCAAGATGACGCCCGAGCAGCTCAAGACCGTGCCGCC
Source organism: Gemmatimonadaceae bacterium (assembly GCA_036504815.1). Taxonomy (NCBI): domain Bacteria; kingdom Pseudomonadati; phylum Gemmatimonadota; class Gemmatimonadia; order Gemmatimonadales; family Gemmatimonadaceae; species Gemmatimonadaceae bacterium. The sequence goes on from DASXUN010000022.1 coordinate 3,650, forward strand.
GGAAACGCTCAAGCAACTGCTGACGTTCGGCGCCATTCAGACCGCTGGCCTTCCGGCCTCGCAGCCCTTCTTCCGCGGCGCGCCGGGCACCAGCTCGGGCTCGCCGTCGGGCTTCGGCGCGGCCTGGCGCGATGGCTTCGTCGGCGGCGGATTCCAGCAGGTCCGCAAGCCGTGGGGGCAGCGTAGCACGGCGCCGACTCCCGATTCCGACGGCTCGATGGCCTTCGGCTTCGGCCTCGGCAACGCCAAGGAGGCGGTGGGCCTCGAAGTGGTGGTCGCTTCGCTTGGCACCTTCCGCTCGGGCTTGTATGAGCGCACGGCCTTCTCGTTCAAGGCGCACCATCAGGTGAGCAGCAGCGCCTCCATCGCGCTGGGCGTGGAGAACGCCTTCGTGACGGGCGGCAGCGACGGCGGCGATCCGTCGGTCTTCGTGGCCGCCACGCGCGTGCTCTCGTTCCCCGAGTCGCCGCTGAAGCAGGTGACGGTGTCGGGCGGCATCGGCAACGGCCGCTTCCGCTTCGAGAAGGATTTCATGGAAGACAAGAAGACCGTGAACTTCTTCGGGTCCGTCGGCGCGCAGTTCCACGCGCAGGCCTCGGCCTTCGCCGATTGGGGCGGACAGGATCTGGCCGTTGGATTGTCGCTCGTCCCCATCAAGGCCTTCCCGGTGATCATCACGCCGGCCATCACCGACCTGACGGGTGCCAATGGCAATGATCCGCGCTTCACGCTCGGGTTTGGCATCGGGATGCGTTTCTAAGAGAAACAACAGAGAGACAACAGACAGACAACAGAGAGACAACAGACTCTTGGAGACGAACTCAATGAAGAACTTCCTGAAGATTTCAACCGCTGCCGCCATGATGCTCTCGGCATCCGTGGCGCTGGCGCAGAATGGTTCGGACGTGACGGGCGGAACGGTGGGCGCGACGGTGGGCGGCATCTTCGTGCCGGCGCCGGTGACCGCCCCCGGCGGGTTCGGCGCGGGGGCCGTAGTGGTCAACCTTCCGCCTTCTACGCCGGTCGCGGTCCCGCCGGTCCTGCCGGCGCCCTCACCTGTGCCAGCTATTCAGTCGGCGGCGTTGACCGTATCCGCAGTGACGACGGGTGCACCGGTGGCGGTTGCCGCCTTCACGCAGACCCTTCAGATGTCTGGCGTGCCGCTCGGGGCCGCGCAGGGCCTCGCGACGGCGCTGTCGCAGCTTTCCGCCAGCCCGACTGTGGGGAGCATCATCACCGCCCTAGACTCCTGGAACGTGGCAATGATGTCGCTGACGTCGGCGCAGGTGCAGGCGCTCGTGTCGACGCCGGAGGGCGGCTTTGCGGTGTCCAAGATGATCAGTGCGTATGTCGCGCTGACGAAGTAGTCGTAAGATTGGTTGATGAAGCAGGCGTGAGAGCCTGAAGCTTTAGGCCCCCAACTCCGGCGCATGGGAACGGCCCAGCGAGCGATCGCTGGGCCGTTTCGTTTGTGCAACTTCCGCTGTGTGGGCGCGAGCGTGGGGTGGGTCCTCGCGAAATTGTCGGGCCTGTAGGGGCGCTCCGCGCCCCGTTCATTGAGCCCAACAGTATTCGCGAGGACCCACCCCACGCTCGCGCTCGGCGGCTTTACCAGCACAAGCGAAACGGCCCCGCGCTCGACGTGGGGGAAAGTGGAGGGGGGCGGCGCGAGCGGAGGGGCTCGTTGCGGGAATACTCGAGCGCCAACGGCGCGAGAATTTCCCGCAGCGAGTCCCCTCCGCGAACGCCGCCGCGCGCACAGCAGCTAGTGCGACGAGAATGGCGCCGTGAAGCCGGCCCAGAGCACGGGCTTGGGCGTCTTGCTCCCGCTCGCCACCGTATGCCCCGTGGCGCGGACGCCATAGCGCCACGTCATACCGCGCGCGGTGGCATGGGCGGCGTCGAGCTGCAGGATGTACCCGGGGCGTACGGTCCCCTTCTCGGCGTACGACGCCACGCAGGTGGTGGCGCCGTAGTTCGTCCCGCTGCGCCCGCCGGAGGCGCAGCCGGTGGAATAACCAATCGCCGGACCAATCGCCGCGCCAAGCCAGCGATTGAGCGCGCGGCGATAGAGCAGCGACCCTTCGAGCGAGTTCTCGCGCACACGCAGCCCGGCGGCGTTGTGGTTCTTCATCTGGATGATCGCCCCCTGCGCGAGGTAGCTGGACTTCCCGGCCACCTTCACGATCATCCCCTCGAACTGCACCCCGAGCACGGTGTTGCCGTCGCCGCCGTCGGGGCGCGTGCGCAGGCCGATGTTCCCCCCGATCTGCCACTGCGCTTCCGCCGCGACGGGCAGCATCAGCAGCATCAGAAGTGCTCGTTTCATTCAACGGCTCCGTGCAAAAGTGGTTGATGCGATTATCGCGGGGGACTGCCTGCACGAAATTCTCGGACCTCGAGGCGCGCCTCGCGCGCCCCGAGGTCCTCCAGTATTCGCGCAGTCAGCCCTCCGCGACAATCGCATTCTATTGCGTGTGACCGTCGAATGCTTCGAGCACTTCTGCGGGGCTGACCGTCGCAGCGCCCAGCTTTCCAACTTCTACACCGGCGGCATAGTTGGCGATGACGGCAGCTTCGAGGGCGGTGGCCCCGGCAGCGAGCATCGCCGCTAGATAGGCGGTAACCGTGTCACCCGCGCCCACGACGTCGTAGACCTCGCGCGCGGTGGTGGGGATGCGGTCGATGCGCACCTTCGGCACCTTGGGCACGGAACCTTGGCGTCGCTCCACGCTGCTCCCGTCTCCCGTCTCCCGTCGTCCGTCTGCCGTCTGCACGAGCGCCATCCCCTTCTCGGAGAGCGTCAGCAGGAGGTTTTGCACGCCAAGCCGTTCGAGAACCAGCGGCAGCGCATCCGGATGCTCGAGATCGACGGCCGCGCCGAGTGCGGCGTCGAGTTCGCGGCGGTTGGGCTTGAAGACGGTCGCGCCCTGGTACGAGAAGAAGTTGCGATACTTGGGGTCGACGACAATCGGGATCCCCTTGCGCCGCGCCTGCGCGATGGCGCGTTCGATGACGGGGACCACCAGCACGCCCTTGTTGTAATCCTCGAGCACCAGCGCGTCGGCCGCGTCCACCGCGCGGTCGATGGCCGCGGCGAGCATCGCGATCTCGCTGTCGAGGCAATCGGTGTCCACCTCTTCGTCCACGCGCAGCAACTGCTGCGACCGCGCGAGCACGCGCGTCTTGGTGGTGGTCGGGCGCGTCGTCTGCACCAGCCCGCGCGTGTCGGCGCCCATCGTGCTGAGCATCTGGCGCAGGCGCGTGCCCGCGTCATCGGCGCCGATCATCGCCACCAGCTCGACCTTGGCGCCGAGCGCCGCGACGTTCTGCGCGACGTTGGCCGCGCCGCCCAGCGCGTCCTTGCGCTCGCGCACCCGCACCACCGGCACCGGCGCCTCGGGGGAGATGCGATCGACATCGCCGCGCAAATAGATATCGAGCATCGCGTCGCCGACGACGGCGATGCGCAGGCGAGGGGCGAGGTTGAGCAGGGTTTCCAGGCGGGTGCGATTCATGCGTTTAGGAGGGACGAGGGGTCGGAACGAGGAGGGGGTAGAGGCTTAGGGACGAGTAAAGAGTGCAGCAAGGGGAGGTGCATTTCTCGGAGGGACGCCCTCCTCGTTCCGACTCGCGTCCCCCGTCCCAACGCCTCTACCCCCTCCCCGTTCCGAGAAGTGAAATCTGTCCCCCTACCGAACCATACGCCATCTTATCTCCGTGCTGATCCTGGTTCTCGCCCTCGCCCTCCTTGGTATCTCCACCAGCGGTCCCCTCGCCCGACTCAGCGAGGCCCCTCCGCTGGCCATTGCCACGTGGCGACTGGGCTTTTCGCTGGTCATCGTCGCGGTGCCGCTGGTCTACACGCGGGGATGGCGACAGTGGCGCACGCTGCACGCGAGGGACTTTGCCATCGCCATTACCGCAGGGGCGTTCCTGGCGGTGCATTTCTGGAGCTGGATCGCCTCGCTCGGAATGACCACCGTCGCTGCGTCGGTGCTGCTGGTCAACTTGCATCCCGTGGCGATGATCGCGGGATCGGCGCTCTGGCTGGGTGAGCGGCCGACGAAGCGGCAGATCATCGGGACAATCGTCGGACTTGGGGGGGCGGCAATCGTTGCTCTCGGCGAGGGCGGGGGTGCACGGGGGTGCACAGGCACGGGCACGGGGGGGTGCAAGGGAACGGAACTGCTTGGGAATGCGCTGGCGTTGGTGGGCGCGCTCACGGTGGCGTTCTACTATCTCTCGGCGCGGAAGCTGCGCGCCAAGCTCGATGTCTGGCCGTACGTGTCGCTGGTATACGGCTCGTGCTTCGTGGTGCTGCTGGCCTTCTCCGCGCTGGCCGGCGTGCACTTGGCGCCGCAGCCGCCGCGCGAGCTGGCGATCTTCGCGGCCATCGCGCTGGGGCCGATGCTGCTTGGGCACACGGGGTTCAACTGGGCGCTCAAGCACGTGAATGCGCCGACGGTGAGCCTGGTGATGCTTGGCGAGCCGGTGGGGGCGGGGCTGATCGCGTTCGCGCTCCCGGCCATCGCCGAGGTGCCGTCGATGCGGACGATCGTGGGCGGCGCGATCATCCTTACTGGCATTGTCATCGCGACGCTGGTGCCACGACGCTCGTAACGTAGCCGCGCCTCACCGGAGGTCCATTCCAGCGAAATTGTCGGGGCCTTGGGCGCGCCGCGCGCGCCCAAG